>DATGEV010000334.1:0-5114 GCA_035309885.1 Sphingomonas sp. | reverse complement strand
GGCTTCTACGAGAAGCAGCTGGCCGAATATGCCGCCGCCACGCCGGCGAGCATCAAGGCGGCGCTGCAGAAATGGCTGTCGCGGCCGGTCTATGCGCTCACCGTCGCGCCGGGTGCTCGCGCACCTTATGAGGAGGCCAAGGCGGTGCAGGCCGATACCGCCGTGCCCAAGCCGGGGGTGAGACCGGTCGCGGCCAGCGGTGCAGCGCCGGTCACGACGCCCGCGCGCACCGCGCCGCCGGTCGGCGATATCGTCAACCTCACTTATCCCGCAGTCGAGCGGGGGGCGCTCTCGAACGGCATCCGGCTGGTCTATGCGCAGCGCGCCGGCCTGCCGCTGACCCGTGTCTCGCTGACCTTCGGAGCGGGCTTCTCCGCCGATCCCAAGGGTACGGCCGGCACCGAGGCGCTGATGCTGAGCCTGCTCGACGAGGGCACCACCACGCGTTCAGCGAGCGATATCGCGGCCGAGCAGGAGCGGCTGGGTTCGCGTGTGTCGGCGGGGGGGGCGATGGACCAGGCCGAGATTAGCCTCGCCAGCCTCACCGCCAACCTGCCGCCCGCGCTCGACCTGCTGGCCGACGTGACGCTGCACCCGACCTTCGCCGAGATCCAGCGGCTCAAGTCCGAGCAGCTCGCCGGCATCCAGGGCGAAATCGCCGATCCCGCGGGCCTCGCCGGGCGGACCATCCCGGCGCTGATCTACGGCTCCGATCATCCCTATGGCGTGCCGGCAAGCGGGCTCGGTGATCCGGCCGCGGTGGCGAAGCTCGGCAAGGCCGATCTCGTCGGCTTCAAGGATCGCTGGCTGCGGCCGTCGGATGCGAGCATCTTCATCGTCTCCGATCTGCCGCTTGGCCAGATCCGGCCGATGCTCGAAGCCCGCTTCGGTGGCTGGAAGGACTCGGCGCCGGCCACCGCCAAGCCGATCGACATGCCGATCCCGGCGGCCAAGCCCCGCATCGTGCTGCTCGACCGGCCGGGCTCGCCCCAGTCGGTGATCGAAGCGGGCGAGATCCTGAAGGCCAAGGGCACCGACGAGCTGCTGCCGCTGATCGCCGCCAATGATTCGCTCGGTGGCAGCTTCCTCTCGCGCCTCAACATGGACATTCGCGAGACCAAGGCCTGGTCCTACGGCGTGTCGGCGGGCTTCTCGCGCTATGTCGGGCGCGTGCCCTATCTGCTGCAGGCGCCGGTGCAGACCGACAAGACCGGTGCGTCGATCCAGGCGATGCTGGGCGACATGCAAGCCTTTCTTACCACCGCGCCGCTCACCCAGGCGGAGCGCGACCGCACCGTCCAGCGCAGCATCCGCCAGCTGCCGGGCAGCTTCGAGGGTGGCGCGGAGCTGCTCGATGCGATGCAGCGCAACGATCTGCTCAAGCGTCCCGACGACTATTACGCGCACATCGCCGACAAATATCGCGCGCTGACGGTCGACGAGCTCAATGCCGTTGCTCGGGCCGAAATTCGCCCGGCTGATCTGGTGTGGGTGGTGGTCGGTGACGCCGCCAAGGTGAAGCCGCAGCTCGACGTGCTGGGTCTGCCGGTCCAGGTGGTCAAGGCGCCGGGCGTGCAGTAAGAGCCTTTGGGTTTACGTATAGGGAAAGGATGAGTTCATGGCGGGCATCGATGGCCAGTGGGATTGTGTCGCGCAGTCGCCGATGGGCGAGCAGCAGTCCGTGCTGACGCTGACCAGCAAGCCGGACGGCAGCTTCGCCGGCACTAATGCCGGCCCGCTCGGCGCGCTCGACATCACCGACGGGCAGGTCATGGGCGATCATGTGACCTTCAAGATGGAGCTCAAGGTCCCCTTTCCGATGGCGCTCACCTGCGAGGGCGAGCTCAAGGGTGACGTGCTCGAAGGGACGATCGACACCGGCGCCTTCGGCCGCTTCCCGGTCAAGGCTACCCGCAAGGCCTGATCCGCAGCGATCCCTTCCCCCACGCCGGGGGGAGGGATCAGCGCTTCACGCGCGTGACATGCCCCATCTTCCGCCCCGGCCGCGGATGCTTGCCGTAGAGGTGGAGATGGGCATCGCGCTCGGCGAGGATGTCGGGCCAGCGTGTCGCCTCGTCGCCGATCAGATTCTCCATCGAGACCGACAGGCCGGTGAGCGCGGTCGATCCCAGCGGCAGGCCGCAGATCGCGCGGACATGATTCTCGAACTGCGAGGCGATCGCGCCCTCGATCGTCCAGTGGCCGCTATTGTGCACGCGCGGCGCCATCTCGTTGAAGATCGGGCCGTCATGGCCACCGAAGAACTCCACCGCCAGCACGCCGACATAGCCGAGCGCATCGGCCAGCGTGCGGGCGTGATGGATCGCGGTGGCCGCCTGCTGGCGCACCAGCCCCTCGGGCGGCACGGTCGACAGCGCGAGGATGCCGTCGCGGTGGACGTTGGTGACCGCGTCCCAGGCGACGCTGGTGCCGTCTTCGGCGCGCGCGATCAGTACCGAAAATTCGGCTGCGAAATCGACAAAGCCTTCGAGCACCGCGGGCTGGCGGCCGATCGCGTCCCACGCGGCCACGGCATCGTCGGCCGAGTACAGCCGCGCTTGCCCCTTGCCGTCATAGCCGAAGCGCCGCGTCTTCAGGATCGCGGGCGCGCTGATATGGGCGATCGCGGCGCGCAGATCGTCGAGCGAATCCACCTTGGCCCAGGGTGCCGTGTCGAGGCCCAGACGGCTCGCGAAATCCTTCTCCAGCGCCCGATCCTGCGCGAGGCGCAGCGCCTCGACCGGCGGGTGGAAAGGCTTGAGCCCCTCGATCGCCGTAAACGCTGCGACAGGTAGATTCTCGAACTCGTAGGTGACGACGTCGCAGGTTTCGACGAAGGCGCGCAGCCGCGCCTCGTCGTCATAGGCGCCCTGCGTCCAGCACGCCGCGACCTCGCTCGCCGGACCGGTCGCCTCGGGGGCGTAGACATGGCTGCGATAGCCGAGCTCGGCGGCGGCGATTGCCAGCATCCGGCCAAGCTGACCGCTGCCGATGATGCCGATCGTCGAGCCGGGCGCAATGATCATTCGGGGGCTTCGCCTACGGATTCGGTTTGACGCGCGCGCCATTCGGCGAGGCGCGTGGCGAGCGCCTCGTCGTGGGTGGCGAGGATCGCCGCGGCGAGCAGACCGGCGTTGATCGCGCCCGCCTTGCCGATCGCCAGCGTGCCCACCGGGATGCCGCCGGGCATCTGGACGATCGAGAGAAGGCTGTCCATGCCCGACAGCGCCTTCGATTCCACCGGCACGCCGAGCACGGGGAGCGGCGTCATCGCGGCGGCCATGCCAGGCAGATGCGCGGCACCGCCGGCGCCCGCGATCACCACCTTGAGCCCACGCGCCTTCGCCGACTTCGCATAGTCGTACAGGCGCTCGGGCGTGCGGTGGGCGGAGACCACCTTGGTTTCATGCGGGACACCGAGCGCTGCAAGCGTGTCGGCGGCATGGTGCATCGTCTCCCAATCGGAGCGGCTGCCCATGATGATACCTACGAGGGGCTGGTCGGTCATGCGGCCTGCCATAGCCAGGAGGAACGGAGCGGGACGCTTAGCGGCGGGAATCCCGCGAGGCAATCGGAATGGTTCCGAACGGCTCGCGGGATTGGCCCTGCCGGTGCGTCGGCTTAGCGCTCGCTCAGATAATAACGGTCGGTCGGGACCAGCGCTTCGTCGAGCTCGTAGACGATCGGCTGGCCGGTCGGGATTTCGAGGCTGACGATATCGTCGTCGGAGATGCTCGACAGATGCTTCACCAGCGCGCGCAGCGAATTGCCATGCGCGGAGATGACGACGCGCTGTCCAGCCTTGAGCACGGGGGCGATCCGCTCCTCCCAATAAGGCAGCACGCGCGCGATCGTGTCCTTGAGGCTCTCGGCATCGGGGATGGCGATGCCGTCATAGCGGCGATCCTTGTGGAGATCGAACTCCGAGCCAGCCTCCAGCGGCGGCGGCGGCACGTCGAAGCTGCGGCGCCAGATCTTGACCTGCTCGTCGCCATGCTTGGCCGCCGTCTCGGCCTTGTCGAGGCCGGTGAGGCCGCCATAGTGACGCTCGTTCAGATGCCAGTCCTTCTCGACCGGCAACCACAGCCGGCCCATTTCCTCGAGCGCGAGGTGGAGCGTCTTGATCGCGCGGGTCTGGACGCTGGTGAAGCACTGGTCGAAGTCGAAGCCCTTCTCGGCGAGGAGGCGACCGGCGGCCTTGGCCTCCTCCACGCCCTTGTCGGTCAGGTTCACGTCCCACCAGCCGGTGAAACGGTTCTCCAGATTCCAGGCGGACTGGCCGTGGCGGATCAGGACGAGGCGGGGCATGGGCATCTCCGTAAAGCTGTCGCCGCGCTCCCTAGCCAAGGCTTGCGGCTGCGTCATCCCCGGCGCATGTCGGCGCCGACCCGGGGATTTGCGTTACGGAGACACCAATGACGATCAGCAAGCAGCCCGTCCGCTACACGATCGGCGACAAGAGCTATGAGAGCCTGGCCGTGTGGGACGATGCCGCGGCCGGTCCGCGACCCGCCGTGCTGGTGACGCCGACCTTCATGGGCCTGACCGCCTTCGAGGAGGAGAAGGCCGGGAAGCTGGCCGCGATGGGTTATGTCGGCTTCGTCGTGGACATCTTCGGCGCCGACGTGCGGCCGACCAATTTCGACGAGGCGGGCGCCGCGATGCAGGTCGTCAACGGCGACCGCAAGGGCCTCGCCACGATGATGCAGACGGCGGTCGATCAGGCACGCGCGCTCGACGTCGTCGATGCGGGCAAGGTGGCCGCGATCGGCTTCTGCTTCGGCGGCAAGTGCGTGATCGACCTCGCGCGGCAGGGCGCCGACGTGGCGGGCGTCGTTGCCTTTCACGGCATCTTCGATCAGCCGAATATCCCAGTGGCCGACACCATCTCCGCGAAAGTGCTGGCGCTGCATGGCTGGGACGATCCGCTCGCCAAGCCGGACAATGTCGTCGCCTTCGCCGCCGAGATGACCGAGAAGAAGGCCGACTGGCAGCTCCACGCCTATGGCCACGCCCAGCACGGCTTCACCAATTATAACCGTGAGCAGATGTTCGAGCCCAAGGCCGATCGCCGCTCTTGGGCCGCGATGAGCAACTTCCTCGAAGAGATTTTC
>DATGEV010000333.1:0-2248 GCA_035309885.1 Sphingomonas sp. | reverse complement strand
CGGACACATGGCGCTGGTGGAAGAGGCGCTGCGCCGCGCCGACGCGGTGGTCGCCTCGATCTTCGTCAATCCCAAGCAGTTCGGCCCGACCGAGGATCTGAGCAACTATCCCCGCCGCGAGCGCACCGACGCGCAGCTGCTGGAGAAGCATGGCTGCGCGCTCCTATGGGCGCCGGCGGTCGAGACCATGTATCCGGACGGATTCGCCACCACCGTCTCGGTGTCGGGTGTGTCGGAGGTGTTGGAGGGGGCGTCGCGCCCCGGCCATTTCGACGGTGTGTCGACGGTGGTGCTCAAACTCCTCAACCAGGTCGGCCCCGACGTGGCGCTGTTCGGCGAGAAGGACTGGCAGCAGCTCGCCGTCGTCCGCCGCATGGCGATCGACCTCGATTTGCCCGTCGAGATCCTCGGCGTGCCGATCGAGCGCGACGACCAGGGCCTAGCGCTCTCCTCGCGCAATGCCTATCTGTCGGAGGAGGAATTGGTCGCCGCGCGGGCACTGCCGCGCGCGCTGGGCGAGGCGGCGGCGACGATCGGGCGCGGCGAGCCGGTCGAGCCGGCGCTGGCGGCGGCGATCGCGCGGCTGACCGAGGCGGGCTTCACCGATATCGACTATGTGACGCTGCGCGATGCGGCCACTCTCCAGCCGATAGACGCACTCGGCGAGGTTCCCGCGCGGCTGCTGGCGGCGGCGCGGATGGGCCCGGCACGGCTGATCGACAACCTGCCGGTGGAGCCCGCGACCAACGTCTAGGGCGTGATCTTTTCGGCGTTAACCATTTTTTCGGGGCTGTGCTGCGAAATCCCCCCCATGAACGGGGAACACCGCAGATGGGAAACAGCCTCAAGTCCGCCGCCTTCCTGATCGAAAGTCGCCTCGCCGATGCGGCGCGGGGCCATGCCGATGTGCTCTACGAGCTGGGCATCGCCTATTCCTCCGGTGCCGGCGGGATCGAGGTCGATCTCGTCGAGGCGCATAAATGGTTCAACCTCGCCGCTCTGTCGGGCTCGATCGAGGCGCAGGAATGCCGCGCCGAGATCGCCGACGAGATGACCGCGCGCGAGATTTCCGAGGCGCAGCGCCAGGCCCGCGCCTGGCTCGTGCTCCACCAGGTCCGCGCCGCCTGAGCCTTCGCGCCGCCGGGCGGGGCTCATCCCTCCTTCTTGAACGGCGCCATCTGATCGAGCATCTCGATCTGCTCCTCCATTGCGCGCTGCTCGCGCCGGAGGAAATCCGCCACCGCGTTGCGAAACCCGGCATGCGGGATGAAATGCGCCGACCAGGTTGGCACCGGCCGATAGCCCCGCGCCAGCTTGTGTTCACCCTGCGCGCCCGCTTCGACCCGCTGGAGCCCGCGTGCGATCGCCGCCTCGATCGCCTGATAATAGCAGAGCTCGAAATGGAGGAAGGGCACCTCCTCTGTGCAGCCCCAGTAGCGCCCATAGAGAGCCTCGCTGCCGACGAGGTTGAGCGCGCCCGCGATCGGCTGCCCGTCGCGATAGGCGAGCATCAGCAACACGTGCTCGCCCATCCGCTCGCCAAGCAGCGAGAAGAACAATCGGGTGAGATAAGGCCGGCCCCATTTGCGGCCGCCAGTGTCCTGATAGAAGGCCCAGAAGGCATCCCATTCGCGCTCGCCGATCTCCGTGCCGCTCAGCGTGCGGATCTCGACGCCGGCCTGTGCGGCGGTGCGCTCCTTGACGATCGCCTTGCGCTTGCGCGACGCAAGCGCGCCAAGGAAATCGGCGAAGTCCCGATAGCCTTCATTGTGCCAGTGGAACTGGCTGCCGGTGCGAATCAACCAGCCCGCCGCCTCGAACAGCGGTAGCTGTTCGGGCGTGACGAAGGTGGCGTGGGCGGAGGAGAGGCCATGTTCGGCCACCACCATCTCGGCCGCCGCGATCAGCGCAGGCGCCGCGTCGGGATCGCGCAACAGCAGCCGCGGCCCCGGTACCGGCGTGAAGGGCACCGCGATCTGGAGCTTGGGATAATAATCCCCCCCCGCCTGATGCCAGGCGTCGGCCCAGCCATGATCGAAGACATATTCGCCCTGGCTGTGGCTCTTGGCGTAGGCGGGCAGGATGCCGGCAGGGCGGCCGTCGGCGCCGTCGACTACGATCGGCACCGGCTGCCAGCCGACATGCGCCACCGCACTGCCCGAATCCTCCAGCGCAGAGAGGAAGGCGTGGCTGAGGAAGGGATTGTCGGTGCCCGCGCAGGCATCCCAGTCCGCCGCCGGGATGGCGC
>DATGEV010000332.1:0-2256 GCA_035309885.1 Sphingomonas sp. | reverse complement strand
TCAGCCAGTTGGAGGCAGGCTTGGGCGCCGCGCCCTCGGCCAGCATCGCCTCGAACCAGCGCGCCGTCTCGACGTCGGCCGTCAGCACGTCCGCATTGTAGGCAGAGAGGCCGAGCACTTCCTCGTAACGCTTGCGCTTGGCGTCGGGCAGCTCGGGCAGCGACGCGCGCGCAGCCTCGAGGAAGGCGTCGTCGAGTTCGAGCGGCAACAGATCGGGATCCGGGAAGTAGCGGTAATCGTGCGCATCTTCCTTCGAGCGCATCGAGCGCGTGACACCCTTGTCCGGATCGAACAGGCGGGTTTCCTGCACGACGGTACCACCGTCCTCGATGAGATCGACCTGACGGCGCGCCTCGAACTCGATCGCCGCCATCACGAAGCGCACGGAGTTGACGTTCTTGGTCTCGGTCCGCGTGCCGAACGGCTGGCCCGGCTTGCGCACTGAGACGTTGACGTCGGCACGCATCGAGCCCTGCTCCATGTTGCCGTCGCACGAGCCCACATAGCGCAGGATCGCGCGCAGCTTGCGGACATAGGCCCCGGCCTCCGCCGGCGAACGCATGTCTGGACGCGAGACGATCTCCATCAGCGCCACGCCCGATCGGTTGAGATCGATGTAGGAGCGCGTCGGATGCTGATCGTGCATCAGCTTGCCGGCATCCTGCTCGACATGGATGCGCTCGATCCCGATCGTCTTGGGCGCCTCGCCCTCGGGCTCGATGGCAATTGAGCCTTCACCGACAAGCGGATGATAAAGCTGCGAAATCTGGTAGCCCTGCGGCAGATCGGCGTAGAAATAATTCTTGCGATCGAAGCGCGACCATTTGTTGATCTGGGCATCGACCGCCATGCCGGTGCGCACCGCCTGGCGGATGCACTCCATATTGGGCACGGGCAGCATGCCGGGCATCGCCGCATCGACGAGGCTGACCTGGCTGTTGGGCTCGGCCCCGAACGCGGTCGCCGCACCCGAGAAGAGCTTGGACTGCGACGTGATCTGCGCGTGGACCTCGAGGCCGATCACGACCTCCCACTCGCCGGTGCCGCCCTGAATGCGATAGCTGCTCATCTTACCACCACTTTCCCGGGCGCGCGGTGAAGCCGGCCCGTTCCTCGATCGCGAGGCCGGCGTTCAGCACGCCCTGTTCGTCCAAGGCCTTGCCGATGATCTGGAGACCCAGCGGCAGCCCCGCCGCGTCCAGACCGCCCGGCACCGACATCGCGGGCAAGCCGGCGAGCGACGAGGGCACGGTGAACACGTCGTTCAAATACATGGCGATCGGATCGGCCGACTTCTCGCCGAGCGCAAACGCCGCCGACGGCGCGGTCGGCGTCAGCAGCAGGTCGCACTTCTCCCAGGCATTGTCGAAGTCGCGGGCGATCAGCGCGCGGACCTTCTGCGCCTTGGTGTAATAGGCGTCGTAGAAGCCCGCCGAGAGCACATAGGTGCCGATCATGATGCGGCGCTTCACCTCGGCTCCGAAGCCGGCGGCGCGGGTCGCGGCGTACATTTCCTGCAGGTTCGCGCCATCGGGCAGGTCGCGCAGGCCGTAGCGCACGCCGTCATAGCGCGCGAGGTTGGAGGAGGCCTCCGCCGGCGCAATGATATAGTAGGTCGGCAGCGCGTACTTGGTGTGCGGCAGCGAGACCTCGACGATCTCGGCGCCGGCGTCCTTCACGAACTGGATGCCCTGCTGCCAGAGCGCCTCGATCTCGGCGGGCATGCCATCGACCCGATATTCTTTGGGAACACCGATTGTCTTGCCCTTGAGATTGCTGGACAATGCCTTTTCCCACGCGGGCACGGCAATATCGAGCGAGGTCGCGTCCTTGGGATCGAAGCCGGACATCGCCTCGAGCATGATCGCGCAGTCGCGCACGTCGCGCGCCATCGGCCCCGCCTGATCGAGCGAGGAGGCGAAGGCCACCGTGCCCCAGCGCGAGCAGCGGCCGTAGGTCGGCTTGATGCCCGAAATGCCGGTGAAGGCAGCCGGCTGGCGGATCGAACCGCCGGTGTCGGTGCCGGTCGCGCCCGGCGCCATGCGCGCGGCGACGGCGGCCGAAGAGCCGCCCGACGAGCCACCCGGCGCGAGCGGGGCGTTGCCACCATCCGCACGCCGCCACGGCGAGATCACATTGCCGAACGCGGAAGTCTCGTTGGAGGAGCCCATCGCGAACTGGTCCATGTTGAGCTTGCCGAGCATGCCGGCGCCCGCCGAGAACAGCTTCGACGTGATCGTCGATTCATATTCCGGT
>DATGEV010000331.1:0-11470 GCA_035309885.1 Sphingomonas sp. | reverse complement strand
TCGCGGAACAGCACCGTCTGGTTGGCGAGCGCCGCATCATCGAGCGCGGAGATCGCAGGCTCGAATTCCGCAATCTTCACCACGATCGAGCGCAGCGACTTCACATAGCGGTCGTTGGACGAACCGAAGATGGCCTTGGCGATGCCGCCGAGCATGAGCGTTCCTAATCGAATTGGGACGGCGGATACGGGCACGTCTGAACGCCCCGCGACCCCCCGCGCGAGTAGGCGGTTGATCTAGGGAGCAGGGGGTGGGGTGTCAATTCGGGTGGTTGGTTCCGGGCGCAACGAAGCCGATTTGCAAAGTCTGAATCGACGGAAGGGGCTTTCCGGCGTCATCCACGGGGGCAGACACCACCTTCGCTTTGGCGACCTCTCCACAGGCCACCCCGTCAAGCTGCGACACACCGCTGGACTTGACCACCGTGCAATCTTCGATCTCACAGTTGCCATTCACAACCAAACCGACCATCGCGCTTGGAGAGGCCTTCATGGCAGCAGGTAGCGCCGCCAGCGAAATTTCCAGATTGACAGCATTAGGCCATGGCCGATGCGCCTGACCGGGATATTGCCACGTAAAGAAGCCTCGGAAAAGACCATAGGCCGGATTGCCGCGCATATCCCGTGCAGGCTGCCATTTGAACCTAGTGAACGCATAAACACAGGTCGCTTGATCCAGATTGGCGACGCCGCTGCTGCGCGTCACCTCACAGCGTTCGACCTTACCGTCAGGTGTCAGCAAAACGCTGTAGCCCACGACACCTTGATCATCTCGATTCCACGCGACACGTGGATAATCGTCAGTCGTGACATTGGCCTTCGCTAAGTCCGGAACCTGGAAGGCCGCAACCGCCGCCAACAACAAAAGCATGGACATCCCCCTTGTCCCCCGCCACCGAGCCTAGCCGATCGTTCCGCCGAAGCGCTAGAGGTCCGCCATGTCCGACACCATCTCTCCTCTCGCCGCGCCCTTCCCCGCCATGCCGCCGATCGCAGGTGTCCGCCTCGCCACGGTGCGCGCGGGCTACAAGAAGTGGCAGCGCAATGACCTGACGCTGGCTCTGCTCGACGAGGGCACGGCGGTGGCGGGCGTCACCACCCAGTCGAAATGCCCTTCGCCCGAGGTGGAATGGTGCCGCTCGGCGCTGCCGCTCGGCCGGGCGCGGGCGCTGGTGGTGAATGCCGGCAATTCCAACGCCTTCACCGGCAATCGTGGCCGCGCGGCGGTCGAGGCGATCACGGCGCGCGTTGCGGCGCATGTCGGGTGCCAGCCGTCCGACGTGTTCGTGGCCTCGACGGGCGTGATCGGCGTGCCGCTCCCCATCCCCATCGCCGAAGCGGGCATCGACGCCGCGCAGGTGGCGCCCGAGGCTGGCTGGGAGGAGGTCGCCGCAGCGATCTCGACCACCGACACCTTCCCCAAGGGCGCGATGGCGACCGCCATGGTCGACGGCCGCACCGTCACCATCACCGGGGTCATCAAGGGTTCGGGGATGATCGCGCCGGATATGGCAACGATGCTGGGCTTCCTGTTCACCGACGCGGCGGTCGAGCCGGCCTTCCTGCAGGCGCTGCTGTCGGAGGCCAATGGCCGCAGCTTCTCGTGCATCACGGTGGACGGCGACACCTCGACGTCCGATACGGTGCTCGCCTTCGCTACGGCCAAGGCAGGCAATGCCCCCCTCGCCTCGTTCGACGATGCCGGCGCTGATGCCTTCGCCGCGGCGCTGGCGGATGTCTGTCTCCAGCTCGCCCAGCTCGTCGTGCGCGACGGCGAGGGTGCATCCAAGTTCATCGAGATCGAGGTGGCCGGCGCCGTCTCCAACGAGAGCGCTCGGACAGTGGCGCTCTCGATCGCCAATTCACCGCTCGTCAAAACCGCGATCGCCGGCGAGGATGCCAACTGGGGCCGCGTCGTGATGGCGGTGGGCAAGGCGGGCGAGCCTGCGGAGCGCGACAAGCTCTCGATCCGCTTCGGCGACACGCAGGTTGCGACCGGCGGCCTCGCGGTCGAAGGCTATGACGAAGCGCCCGTCGCCGCTCACCTCAAGGGGCAGGACGTGTGCATCGGCGTTGATCTCGGGCTCGGCGACGGCCGTGCCACGGTGTGGACCTGCGATCTGACGCACGGCTACATCTCGATCAACGCGGACTATCGGAGCTGATCGCGGTGCATCCGCTCCACGCCGCCGTCGACGGGCTGATGCGGCGGATCGGCCGCGACGTGCTGATGGCCCATTTCCAGAAGCTGGACGCGGGGGACATCGAGGAAAAGGCGCCCGACGACTATGTGACGATCGCCGACAAGCAGTCTGAGGCCCAACTGATCGAGGGGCTTACCGCGCTGATCGCCGGCAGCCATGTCGTCGGCGAGGAAGGCGTGGCGGCCGATCCGGCGCTGGTGGCAGAGGCGACTCAAGGGACCGCCTGGATCGTCGATCCGCTGGACGGCACCGGCAATTTCGCCGCCGGGCGCACGCCGTTCGCGATCATGGTTGCGCTGGCGGAGAGCGGTGTCGTGCAGGCCGGCTGGATCCTCGATCCGGTCACGCGGCGCATGTGCCATGCGGTGCTGGGCGGCGGCGCGTTCATCGACAACCGGCGGATCGAGGCGCGACCCACGGGCGCGGCTCAGCCGATCGGCGCGCTGGCGACACGCTTTCTGCCGGCGGAGGTGCGCGCGCAGGTGATAGACCGCGCGGAAGGGCACGTCAGCATCGTCGACATCCCGCACTGCGCGGGCGAGCAATATCCGCGCCTCGTGCTTGGCACCAACGATCTGGCGCTGTTCTGGCGGGCGATGCCGTGGGACCACGCGCCGGGCGCGCTGTTCCTCGAGGAGGCGGGCGGCCGGATCGCGCGGATCGACGGCAAGCCCTATCGGCTGGGGGACGATCGCCCCGGCCTGCTCGCGGCCGCTTCGCCCCGCTTGTGGGACGAAACGGCGGAGCAGCTGTTCGGCTGAACGGTGGCCCGGCGCGTACCGGGCCGCCGTCCTGTCAGCCGATCAGAGCGCGCCTTCGATGAAGGCCTTGAGGCGGCTCTTGGGCGCCGCGCCGACCTGGGTCGCCGCCGGAGCGCCGCCCTTGAACAGGATCATCGTCGGAATGCCGCGCACGCCATACTTGCCCGGCGCATCGGGATTGTCGTCGATGTTGAGCTTGGCGATGGTGACCTTCTCGCCCAGCTCTTCCGACAGCTCCTCGAGAGCCGGCCCGATCATCTTGCACGGGCCGCACCACTCGGCCCAGAAATCGACCAGCACGGGGCCGTCGGCGGCGAGCACGTCGGTCGCAAAGCTCTGATCGGTGACAGTCTTGGTAGCCATGAACATAACTCCTGTTCGCTTTGGCACAGGATGTAGGCGCGTCGGGGGCCGGCCTCAACCGGTGGGGATCAAACTTTGCTCCGTGGCCTCCAAGCGCGGCTTGTGCGCGAGCAGCGTTTCAGCCGAAAGCGGGATCAGTGCCGGGCCTGCGGTGTAGAGCAGCGCCGCCTCGATCGTGCGGCCCGGGAAGATCGCGGACAGCGCGGCCGCATAAGCCCCCATCTGATCGAGATGATGACGCGGCACGCCGCCAAGACCGGAGGGCACGCGCCGGCCGGTCTTGAAATCGACGATCGTCACCTTGTCCTCGGCCACCAGCAGCCGATCAACCGTGCCGGCAACGACATGGCCGTCCACCACCGCCGCGATCGGGGCTTCGGCCAGCGCCTCGAGCGAGAAGATCGCGGCGAAGCGCGGATCGACGATGATCGAACAGGCATCGGCCACGAGAGCGATCCGGAACGCCGCGTCGTCGACGCCGGCCGAATACTCCAGCCAATGCGCAGCAGCGGTCTCGCGCCGATCGGGGGCCAACGACGGCAAGCGCTCGAACAATGCATGGAGCAGGCGGCCCCGCTCAGCCGCCTGCCGCATCGCGGGATTGGGCGGCGGATTGGCGACGGTGTCGTTGCCGATCGCGGAGGGCGCCAGTGGGCGCGGCGGGCGGGCCTCCTCTGGCGCCGGCGCTCGCAACCAGCCGGGCGGCGGGGATTCGGTGGCCCGAGCCCGCGCCTCGCGCGCGCTCCCCCGTTCACCCTCGCCGCTCGCATGGATGCGGACGGTGCCCCATAGGGGGTCTTCGGCCTCGCGCGTCTCCAGCCCGTCGAGCGCGGCGGCAAGCGCGGCGTACCAGCTCCTCGCGGGAACCACGCCCTTCGCGATCGGGCCCAGCGCGCCACCCACCGCCAGCCATTCCTCGGCTCGTGTCGCGGCGACGTAGAGCAGGCGCCAATGCTCCTGCTGCTCGCGCTGTTCCTGCGCCTCGATCAACGCGTCGAAGGGGGCGAAGCGTTCGTGGCTGCGCGGGCGGATGATCGGCACGGGCTCGTGACCGTCTTCCGCCGACCAGCCGATACCTCCGCCGGGCGATCGATCAGGGTCGCCGGTCGCATCCGCCAGCACGACCAGCGGCGCCTGCAACCCCTTGGAGCCATGCGCGGTCATCACCCGCACAGCATCAAGCGGCGCGGAAGGATCGCGCTTGATCTGCACCTCGCCGCGATCGAACCAGTCGAGGAAGAGCTGGAGCGAGGGCGTTCCATTCTCCTCGAACAGCAGGGCGGCGTTGAGCAGTTCCTCGATCGGATCGCGCGCCTCTTCGCCCAGCCGGCGTAGTAGCTTGCGCCGCCCGTCGAGCGGGCCGGACAGGATCTCCTCGAAGAAGCGGTAAGGCGTCACGAGATCGGCGGCGGCGAGGATACGGGCGAGCCCGTCCCGCGCTTCTCCCTCGGGCAGCATGGCCCAGAGCGTGCCCTTGCGGCCATGCGCCAGATCGTAAAGCTGCTGCTGGCTGAGCCCGAACAGCGGCGAAACGAGCAGCGAGGCGGTCGCGAGATCGTCCCCCGGCTGGAGCGCGAAGCGGGCGGCCGCGAGTAGATCGCGCACCGCCAGCGGCGCATCAAGCCGCAGCCGATCGACACCCGCCACCGGCACGCCATGCGCGTGCAGCCGCGCGACGAGCAGCGAGGCAAGATCGCCGCGCTTGCGGACAAGGATCATCACATCCTCGGGGCGGAGCGGACGGCCGCGCGTCGCGATCCACGGCGCCGCGTCGATCCACGCCTTCACCTGTTGCGCCAGCCGATCGGCGACCAGGCGGGTGGCATCGTCGAGCCAGCCTTCCTCGCCGGTCGCCACTTCCTCGGTCTGCTCGGCAGAGACGGGCGGCCAGAGCATGACCCGGCCCGGCCCTTTCTTGGCCGCCTGATGCGGCGGCACATCGTCGATAAGCCCCAATGCGCCCGCGCCCAGATGCTCGATCAGTCGATCGACCACCGCCAGCACCGGCGGTGTCGAGCGGAATGAGCGATCGAGCGACAAGCGCTGGATTGTCTGGTCTGCCGCCTCGGCATGACGGGAGAAGGAGCGTGCAGCCGCCTCGAAGGCACCTGGATCCGTTCCCTGAAAGCCGAAGATGGCCTGCTTGAAATCGCCGACCGTAAAGATGGTGCGCACCGCGTCGCCACGCGCCCCCTCGCCGGCAAAGAATTCGGAAGCCAGTGCGGCTACGATCTGCCACTGGCTGACGTTGGTATCCTGCGCCTCGTCGACGAGGATATGGTCGGTGCGCTGGTCGAGCTTGTAGCGCACCCACTCACCCATGCCCTCAGTCTGGAGCAGTGTGACGGTGATGCGGATGAGATCGTCGAAGTCGACGCCGCCCGCCGCGCGCTTCGCCGCCGAATAAGCGCGCGCATAGGCCTGCCCCGCACGCAGCCCTGCCGCCAGCACGCCCGCGAACGCCGCCTTGACGCGCAGCGCCAGCAGCGCGCCACACAGATCGTAGAGCCGCGCGACATCCTCGGCATAGCCCACATCCTGCGGCGCCTGCCCTTTGGCCAGCGAGCGCGGCTCGCCCGCCTTGGTCGCCCAGACTTCGTGCAGCGCCTGGAGCCCGGCCACGCGATCGGCTGGCGACGCGGCCAGCCAGCGGGCGATCACGTCCGCCCGGTCGAGCCCTCGCGCCGTCGCCCAGCCGGTATTGGCGGCGGCGACGCTTTCCAGCGTGCGACGATCGAAGGCCTCGTCGGTGCAGGCTTCGGCAAGCGCCTGTTCGACATCGCCGTCGGGCACATCCATCGCGCGGCGCAGCTTGGCCTCGATGCCGGCGCCCAGCGCTTCCATCGGATCGGGAACTCGCGCGCACTGTCGTAGGAAGCTCTCCGCGCCCTGCTCGCCCAGCCGGCGGCTGAGCGTCTGCACATCGCGGACCAACGGCAGATCGCCGCCGCGCTCGGCCGTGACCAGCATCTCGGCGAGCGTCGCATAGGCGAGCGCCTGCTCCTCGCGCTCCTCCAGCGGACGGAAGCCCGGCACCAGCCCCGCCTCCGACGGGAATCCCGCGAGTAGCGTCTGACAGAAAGCGTGGATGGTCTGGATGCGCAGGCCGCCGCCGGTGGCATCGAGCACGCGGGCGAAGAGCGTGCGGGCGTTGGCCACCGCCTCCTCGTCGTGCCGCTCGCCCAGCGCGAACAGCTCCTGCCGCAAATGGTGGGGCTTCATCCGCACCCAACTAGCGAGCCGGGCATGGATGCGATCCGCCATCTCGGCGGCACCGGCCTTGGTGAAGGTGAGGCAGAGGATCGCCGCCGGATCGTTGCCGGCCAGCAGCAACCGGATCACACGCGCGGTCAGAACATGCGTCTTGCCCGTGCCAGCCGAGGCCGACAGCCAGACGAGGCGCTCGGGGTGCGAGGCCTCGGCTTGCGCGCCTTCCAGCGGCTTCAGCGGCGAGAGGCGACTGCTCATGCGCCGTCTCCCTGCCGGCCATACCATTCGTCGAGGCGCATCAGCTGGTCATAGTCTGCGTAGGGAGCCAGCTCCGGGTGAAGCTTGGCGACGAAGGGTTCCTCGCCGGTCAGCCACTTGGCGGCGGCCTCGGCGAAGTTGCGATAGGCGAGCGCGGTGAACTCGGCCGGATCGAGCCCCGATCGCTTGCCGGTGGCCGGCGCGACATACCCCAGCTGCCCGTCCTTCTGCGCCAGCGACCAATATTCGAAGGCGCCGGCCTTGCCAGCAACCTCCTTGAACCCACCCTGCTCCGCAATCAGGCCGAGCAGGCCGAGTTGCATCGCATAGCCCGCCGCGACCTGCTTGGGCCCGGGCGGCTGGCCGGTCTTGTAGTCGACGATGGCGAGGCTGCCGTCGGGCAGCCGATCGATGCGATCAACCTTGCCGTAGAGCCGGATACCGTCGACCTCGCGCTCACCGAACACCTCGGCGACGATCGGCTTCCGCCCCGCCACGAGCAGGCCGAGCATCTCGTCGGCAATCCACGCGATCGATTCCCGCAGCCGCGGCGCCCAGAGCGCGCGCAGCACGGGATGCGCGGTGATGCCGTCGAGCATCGCCTCGGCGCGGGCCGCGAGCTTGGAGGGATCGCAAGCATCCTCCTTCGCCCAGGCCTCCAGCACCTCGTGGACGGCGCTGCCCCGCCACGCCGGGCTCGGCTCGGCATCGACCGGATCGAGGCTGACGAGCTTCAGCATCTCCTGCGCGTAGAAGGCGTAGGGGTCGGCCTTGAGCCGGTCGAGCCGCGTCACGGCGAGCTTGCGCGGGCGCTCCTCGGCCGGCGGCGCGGGGCGCGGACGATCGGCGGGCGCGAAGGCATCAGGGCGGTCGATCGCGGCGGTCCAGCGGCGCAGATGCGGCGCGCGTGCGATACCGCCGGTCATCGCCTCCAGCCGCAGCCAGAAGCGCGAGGCTACTGCCGGCGCGCGGGCATCACGGCGCGTGCGGGTGACGAGCACGCCGGGCGATCCCAGCACGCTCGCGAAATCATGCGCCGCGATGCCGATGCGCCACTCCAGCCCCGGCAGGCCGAGCGCACGCCGCACGCGTGGGGAGAGCCACGGATCGGGGCTGGGCAGCGCCGGCCACACACCCTCGTTCAGCCCCGCCGCCACCTCGAAGTCGGCATGCTGGAGGCGCTGCTCGATCAGGCCCCAGATCGACACGCGAGGATGGCCGCCCTGCGGTGGGCGCACCGCCACCTCGTCCATCAGCCGCGCGAGCATCGGCGCGACGGCAGCGGGCGCCAGCTCAGACGGCCCCAGTGGCGCGGAGGCCTCCAGCGCCTCGAACAATTCCGCCGCCGCGCGCCCGGCAGGACCGGCCCACGCTTCATCCTCTGTCAGCGCCGAAGCGGCATCGCGGATCGCGGCCAGCACCACGGGCAGCGCGACGCGGCCGGCAAAGGCGGCCTCCAGCGGCTCGAGGATGCCCAGCACGCCCCGCCACCAGCTGCTGTCGAGCTTGTGCCTCGGATCGCGGACCAGCGCCCCCACGCCCGCCAGCCCCGGCGCCGGTCTCGGCCCGCGCAATGCGAGATCGAGCCCCCGCACCGCCGTCAGCCAGTCGAGGCGTTCGCCCTCTCCCCGCACCAGCGGATGCTTGAGCAATGTCAGCAGCTCGACCGGCGCAAAGCCGCTCGCCGCCGCCTCGGCGATAGCGGTGAGCAAAGTGCCCGGCGGCAACGCGGAGAGCGGCCGGCCGGCGGAGTCGTCCGCCCGAATCCCCCAGCGCGCGAGATGCGCCGAGACGCGTCGCGCCAGCACCCGGTCCGGCGTCACCAGTGCAGCGGTGCGACCCGGCGTCTCGATCGCCTGGCGGAGCGCGATGGCGATGGCCTGTGCCTCCTCGGCCGGGGTCGCGCATTCCAGCGCGCGGACGCCGCCGATGCGACGCTCGGCCGGTGGCAGATCCTGCCATTTACCGGTGAAGGCCGCCGGCGCCATCGCATTGGCGATCGCGCGGCCCCGCGCGGCGGACGAGGCCGGCGCCTCGGCGCCACCGCCCCAGGCCCAGCGCTCGGCCTCGCTGCGCGCCATGCCCATCCGGTCGAGCAGCCGCTTCAGATGAAACTGGGGATGCGTCTCGATCGCCCGGCCGTCCTCGCGGGGGCCTAGCGCGTCCCACTCCGCCTCCGGCATCGACAGGTCGAGGCCCGGCAGCAGCACGATGCCCTCGGGCAGGCGCGCAATCGCCCGCAACAGGCGCGCCACCGCGGGTGCGGTATCGGTGATCCCGGCCGCCACGACGAAGCCCTGCGGCGTCTGCTCGCCCCACGCTGCCGCCGCGCGATCGAGCAGGCGGTTGCGGCGATCCGCCTGATCGATGCGGCCCATCGCCGCCAATTCGCCCGGCCAGCGCGCCAGCACGGCGGCGAGAACGCCCAGCGCGCGCTGCCAATGCTCGGAGAGGTCGGCCTCGACATCGAGATCGGCGAGCGCGCGGATCGGCACCTCCTCGACCATCATCTGATCGAGCGTGCGGCCGAGCGCCTGCGCCAGCCGCACCGCCTCGGCGGCGTCGACCGGTTCGCCGATACGGCGACGTTCCTCCGATACCAGCCGCGCCAGCACCATCCGCCGCACCATCGGATCGACCGCTGGCGGCACCGGCGCGCCGTCAGCGGGATCAAGCGCGGAACCCGGCCCGTCCCCCAGATCGAGATCGCCGATCGGCACCAGCCGGGGCAGCAGCAGGCCATGCTCGGCACGGCGCACGAAAGCGTCGCTGATCGCACGCGCGGCGCGATTGTTGGGAACGAGCACCAGCCCTCGGGCCAGCGCCAGCCGGTCTCCGCCGGTCCGCGCGATCAGGCCCGCCGCCAGCGCGTCGGCGAACGGCCGGTGCGCCGGCACCGTGAAGAGTGCCGGCGCGGCCCGCTCAGCCATGCCTGAGCATATCCTCGGCGACGGCGATCGCGGCGGGCGTGCCGACATCGCACCACAGCCCCTGATGCACCACGCCATAGACGCGGCCCGCGGCGATCGCGCGATCCCACAGGATATTCATCGAGAAGGGCCCCTGCGGCACATCCGCGAACAGGCGCGGCGAGACGAGCTGCACGCCAGTGTAGACGAAGGGCGCGACGCGGCGCGCCTCGCGGCGACGCAGATGGCCGGCCGAATCCATATGGAAATCGCCCAGCCCGGCATGCGCCGTCGCGCGAGCCAGCGGCACGACGAGCAGCAGCGCGTCCATCTCCGCATCGTTCCAGCGGCTGGCGAGCAGGCGTAGCGTGTCGGCCGGGCCGTCCACCCACAGATTGTCGGTGTTGATCACATAGAAGGGCTTGTCGCCCAGCAACGGCAGCGCATGCACCACGCCGCCGCCGGTCTCTAGCAACTCGGTGCGTTCGTCGGAGATGGCGACGTCGAGGCCTTCGCTGTGGCGGCGCAGATGCGCCTCGAGCGCGTCGGCGAGATAATGGACGTTCACCACCACACGCCGCACGCCGCCCGCGCGCACCCGGTCGAGCGCATGGTCGAGCAGCGAACGCCCCCCCACCTCGACCAGCGGCTTGGGTCGCGTCGCGGTCAGCGGCCGCATCCGCTTGCCGAGCCCCGCTGCCAGCAGCATCGCGGTCGTCGGCAGGCTGTGCGCTGCGCTCGGGTCAGGGCGTAGCGAAAGGGGCTTGGCGAACTTGGTCATGCCGCGATCTCCGCCCAGGGCGCCGCGCGCAGCTCTGCGGGCACGTTGGCGGCGAACCACTCCGCCACCGGCGCCAGCGCCGGATGAGCGAGGTTGCGCTCCAGATAACCCCACACGCGTGGCTGCATCGGCAGATAGGTGCGCTTGCCGTCGCGCCTCCACAGGCGCGTGAAGATGCCGAGGATCTTGGTGTTCCGCTGGGCGCCGAGTATCTCGTAGTCGGCGCGGAAGCTCTCCATGTCCTCGATGCCGGCCTCATCGGCATAGGCGGCGAGCATCTCAGCCTCCAGCGCCGGCGCCACATCGCGCCGCGCATCCTGAAGCAGCGAGACGAGATCATAGGCCGGGTGCCCGGCGAGCGCGTCCTGGAAATCGAGCAGGCCCAGCCGCTTCAGCCCGCTGCGCTCCAGCAGGATGATGTTATCGACATGATAGTCGCGAAGCACCAGCACGGGTCGCTCGGGCGAGGCGACGCCCGCCAGCACCGCGTCCCACGCCTCCGTCCAGCCTTCGAGATCGATGTCGAAACCGAGTGCGGGTGCATACCATTCAGGGAACAGCCCTACCTCGCGTCGCATCACCGCCATATCATAGGGAGCCAGCCCCACCGGCACCGGCTGTTCGGCGAGCCGCGCGAGCAGCGTCACCGCATCGCGATAGATTGGCGCCTCATCCTCGGCGCCCGCCCGCAGCAGCGGGCCGACCAGACGATCGCCGAAATCCTCCAGTAACAGCAGCCCGCCCGCGCGATCGACCGCATAGCTTTGTGGCGAAGACAGGCCGAGCGTCCCCAGATGCTCGGCGATGGCAAGAAACGGCCCGAGATCCTCGTGCGTCGGCGGCGCGTCCATCAGCACCGCGGTGCGCCCTTCGTGGACCACCCGAAAATAGCGGCGGAAGGAGGCATCTCCCGCGAGCGGCAGGATCGCGGCGCCTTCCCAGCCATGATCGGCGAGGAAGGCGGGGGCGTGGGCGGGCGGAATCA
>DATGEV010000330.1:0-5489 GCA_035309885.1 Sphingomonas sp. | reverse complement strand
GCAAGCTGAACGTCGCGCTGCCGCAGGCGCCACGCCGCCGCACAGCCGCCGATATAGAGCGCGCATCCGGCCAGCGAAGAGAGCACCACCAGTTCCTCGAATGTCCCCGTCACCGCGAGTGTGATCGCGATCAGCACGTGGACCAGGATCGCGTTGGCGGGCACATGCCGCGCTGAAACCCGTCCCAGCGCCTTGGGCAGGAAGCCATCGCGGGCGAAGGCGAAGAGCATGCGCGGCGCGCCGAGGATGTCGCTGCCCAGCCATGTCGCCAGCGAGACCGCGGTGCCGACCAGAAGC
Source organism: Sphingomonas sp. (assembly GCA_035309885.1). Classification (GTDB taxonomy): domain Bacteria; phylum Pseudomonadota; class Alphaproteobacteria; order Sphingomonadales; family Sphingomonadaceae; genus Solisphingomonas. The sequence goes on along the minus strand of DATGEV010000330.1, from coordinate 5,192 downwards.
AGCAGCCCGAGACGCGGATCGACCAGCGCCATCCCGTCCGCCAGCGGCGCCCTGGAGGCCCCGAGTCCAGCGCCCAGCAGCCCCTGTGCGACCAGCTGGATCGCGACATAGGCGACCGTCACGAACGCCATCGCGCCGATCAGCGCGCGCGGCAGGGTGCGGGCCGGATTGGACACTTCACCGCTGACGCCGAGCGCGGTCTCCATCCCCTGGAAGGCGAAGAGCGAGAGCAGCACCGCGCGTCCCACTCCGCCCACGTCCGGCGCCGCCCCGGCATGGAGACGGGCCGGATCGAGGAAAAGCAGCCCGACGCCGACGAACAGCAGCAGGGGCAGCAGCTTGATCGTCGTCGCCGCCGCGATTAGCCGCGAGGCGACGCGCGCACCGGCAAGGTTGACCAGGGTCAGCCCGCCCATCACGACAATGATGATCGCGGCACGGGGCACGGCGCCGCCGAGCGCCGGCACGAAGCGGGCCAGCGCGTCGGCCAGCCCCGCCGCGATCCCGCCGCTGGCGAGCACGGCTGCCAGCCACAGCAACACGCCCATGACGAAGCCCGGCAGCGGCCCGAAGGCCGCCTCGACCGTGCCGTAGGGCCCGCCCGATGTCGGCACGCGGCTACCAGCCTCGGCGAAGCACAGCACCACCGCCGCCATCGCCAGCGCGCACAACAGATAGGCGATCAGCGCATAGGGTCCGGCGGCCCGCGCCATGCCGGCAGGCAGCGAGAAGATGCCCGCGCCGATCACGGCGTTGACCGTCGCCGCCGCGAGACCAAACGCGCCGATGCCACGGCGGAGCCCCGCGTCCCTGTTCGCGGCGGGGCCGGACATCAGCGACGCTGCGCCACGGTCTTGTCGCGCTCCGCGCGGAACTCGCTGTCCGCCGACCAGTCCGGCCACGCGCGCGAATTGGCGAGGTCGCGGCCGAGGTCGTAGAGCAGGCTGGCATTCTCGGCCATCCCCGACAGATCCCAGTCGGCGGACCATTCGTCGGCGGGCTGGTGATAACGATCGCGGGTATAGTCGTTGGCGATCTGGGTGCCGCGCGCGACGCCGCCGTTCAGCAGATCGCGCCCCGAGCCGAAGCTGATCGCCGGCACGCCGCGTTTGGCCATCGGGAAATGGTCCGACCGATAGAAGCCGCCCGCCTCCAGGCGCGGATCGGGGGTGTAGGCAAGGCCGCGCTTCTTGCCCTCGGCGATCAGATCATCGAGCAGGCCGAGCCTGGCGGTGCCCGAGATGGTGAAGTCATGTGCGCGGCCCACCACAGACAGCGCGTCCATGTTGATCGCGCCCGCCGTCGTCGCCAGCGGATAGACGGGGTTGGCGGCATAATATTCGGAGCCGAGCAGCCCCTTCTCCTCCGCCGTCACCGTCATGAAGACGAGGCTGCGATCGGTGCGCGGGGCGGCGGCGAAGGCCCGGCCGAGCTCGAGCAATTCGGACACGCCGGTCGCGTTGTCCACCGCGCCGTTGTAGATGCGATCGCCCTTCGCATCGGGGGCGCCGACGCCCAGATGATCCCAGTGCGCGGTGTACATCACGGTTTCGTCGGGATGCTTGGCGCCGGGCAGGCGGCCCAGCACATTGTGCGAGGTGATCACACCGGTGTTGGCGGCATAATGCGCCGACAGCGTCGGCTTGAGTACCACCGGCTTGAAGTCGCGGGTCTGCGCCTGCTTCTTCAGCGCCTCGAAATCGAGGCCCGATTCCTGAAACAGCTGCACCGCCAGATCGCGCTGGATCCACGCCTCCATTGCGCTGTGGCTGGCGGCCGGATCCTTGCGGACGATGTCGAACTGCGGGTTGGTGTTGGAATTCTTGACCGTCGCCCAGCCATAGGAAGCGGGATCGGTCTCATGGATCACCAGCACGCCGGCCGCGCCCTGTCGCGCGCCTTCCTCATATTTGTAGGTCCAGCGGCCATAATAGGTCATCGCCTTGCCGCCGAAATCACCCTGGCCGGTTTCGAAATCGGGATCATTGATCAGCACGACCATGATCTTGCCGTGGAGATCGACTCCCTTGAAATCGTCCCAGTTGCGCTCGGGCGCCTTCACCCCATAGCCGACGAAGACCAGCGGCGCGTGCGCGAGGTCGACCGTCTTCTGCCCGTTCATCGGCGCACGGATCGCGATCTCCTGCCCCTGCGTCAGCGATTTGCCGTCGATCGCAACCACCGGCGCGCCCACGATCTCGGAGCGGAGCAGCGGCACGTCCTGCGTCCAGCCCCGCTTGCCATTCACCAGCGGTCCGCCGGGCTGGAGCCCCGCCGCCTTCATCTGTTCGATGATGTAGGCGACCGTCCTGGTCTCGCCCGGAGTCGCCGGCCCGCGTCCCTCGAACGCATCGGAGGCGAGCGTCTTGATGTGGTCGGAAAGCCGCTGCGGGCTGAATACCGGCTCGGGCGAGGTGGCGGCAAGAGCGGCAGCCGGAAGCACCGCGAACAGGCAAGCTGACAGAAGACGCATCGGTATCCCCTTTTGGTTCACCGGCGAGCCTATCGGCGGATCGGCAGGATGCGCAAATGGGAATGTGCCGGTGGCGGCGAAGCTGCTGTCGCGACGGAACGATCGGCTCCGGCCAGAGTCTTCTACAGAAGCCCATCATTACAAAGGAATGCGTGATGCGAAGGCTTCTGCTTATTCTGGCCGTGACTCTCCCGTTGGCGGGATGCGGCGGCAGCGATCACAGAACTACGGTCGTCGTGCCGCCGGGTTCGACGGTCGTGACGCCTGACGGCAATACGAAAGTAGTGACGCCTCACTGACAGCCCGCCAGGCAAGAAAATGGGGCGATATCCGTGGGATGGGTGTCGCCCCGGCGATGGTGGAAGGGGCTGGATTCGAACCAGCGTACGTCAGAGACGGGCAGATTTACAGTCTGCTGCCTTTAACCACTCGGCCACCCTTCCATGCGTCTCCGCCGGGGCGAGGCGGCTCCATGGCGAATGAACCCTTGCCTGTCAACGCATCTGCGGAGAAAAGCGCGCCATCATGCGCAAAGGTCATCGCCCCTCCGCCGCCCCCTCGGGCCGTATCCGTTTGTGGGGGCGCCATGCCGTCACCGCCGCTCTCGCCAACCCGGAACGCACGCTCCGCAAATTGTGGGGCACGCACGATGCGATCGCCGCGCTGGGGCTGTCTCCGTCGATGCTAACGATCAGCTATGCCGAAGTCGCCGATCTTGGCCGCATGGTACCGGCCGACGCGCCGCACCAGGGACTGGTGCTGGAAGTCGATCCGCTGCCCGATCGCTGGCTCGATGAATTGTTCGAGAAAGCCGATTCGCCCGAAGACCGGCGCCCGATCATCGTCCTCGACCAAGTGACCGATCCACACAATGTCGGCGCGGTGCTGCGCTCGGCGGTCGCGTTCGACGCGCTCGGAATCGTCACGCAGGATCGGCACTCGCCCCCCGAATCGGGCGCGCTCGCGCGTGCCGCCAGCGGCGCCCTGGAGGTGATGCCGTGGATCCGCGTGGTGAATCTCGCCCGCGCGCTCGATGAGATGGCCGAGGCGGGCTACTGGCGCGTCGGCCTGACCGGCCACACCAACACGATGCTCGGCGAAGCGCTGGTCCCGGGCAAGCTCGCGCTGGTGCTGGGCGCCGAGGGCGAGGGCATGCGCCAGAACACTGAAGCACATTGCGATGTGCTCGCCAAGCTGCCGATCAGCCCGAAGATCGAAAGCCTCAACATCTCGAACGCCGCGGCTATCGCGCTCTATGCGGCCGCGACCCGGCCGGCGGTGGACTGACATTCAGCAAGGCATGCCCCTCCCGCTACGGGAGGGGCCGAGCGCCTCAATCCTCGGGTGCGATAGTGACGCGCAGCCCGTCGAGCACGGCACTGAACGGGATCTGGCAGGACAGGCGCGACGCCGCACTGCGGTGATCCGAACTGTCGAGCAGGTCGTTCTCGTCTTCGCTCATGGCCGGCAGATCGCCCTCGAAGGCGTCGTCGACATAAACATGGCAGGTGGCACACGAACAGCAGCCGCCACACAGCGCCAGCAGCTCGTCGAACCCATGATCGCGGATCACTTCCATCACGCTCAGGCCGGCCTCGCCCTCGACCGTGGTTTCCCGGCCTTCGCGCGTGACGACGGTCAGCTTCGGCATCAAACACCCTCCAGATGACGGATCTTGGTCCCGCGGCTATGGGAGAAGCCCGACAGCAAGACAAGCACCAAGGATCGCGTCCCCGATGGGTCTCCCCGCCGACCAGCTTCATGCCTCGCTCACCGCGCTGGCCCGGATCGAGCCTGCCTTCGCACGGGGCATCGAGCGGGTCGGCCTGCCCGACCCGCGTATTTCGGAGCCGGGCTACGCGACCCTGCTGCGTACTATCGTCGGCCAACAGGTGAGCATCCATGCCGCGCGCGCGGTGTGGAACCGGCTCGCCGAAGCGCTGGTCGACGTCGCCGATCCCGCCCGGCTGACCGCGGCGAGCGACGAGCAGCTCCGCGCCGCCGGCCTCTCGCGCCAAAAGACCGGCTATGCGCGCAGCCTCGCCGGGCTGGTGGGATCGGGCGAGCTCAACCTCGCGCATCTCTCCGACGATGACGAGCAGGCGATCGCCGACCTCACCCGCATCAAGGGCATCGGCCGCTGGTCGGCCGAGATCTATCTGCTGTTCGCCGAGGGGCGGCCCGACATCTGGCCGGCAGGCGACCTTGCCGTGCAGATCGAGATCGGCCGCCTGCTTGGCCTCGACGAGCGGCCGAGCGAAAAGCTGACGCGGGAGCTAGCGGACCGTTGGCGGCCGCATCGCGGCGCTGCCGCGATCTTCGCCTGGCACCACTATAAGAGCGATATGGGCGCACCACTCTGACAGGCAGTCGACGGGCCGCAGGGAGAATCGGGCAAGTGCTTGTGCAGAGGCTGTTGCGGCGCGCGGCGGTGCTGCGCCGGCGATTCCGGCAGAGCGAGGCGGTCTTCATCCTGCTCGCGGTGGTGGTGGGGGTCGCCGGCGGCGGATTGGCGGTACTGCTGGGCGCCGCCGCGCAGATGCTGCAGCATTGGCTGTTCGCGCTGCCCGACACGATGCGGCTGAGCGCCATGCCGAGGCTCGCCCCCACACGCCTGCTCGCGCTGCCGCTCGGCGGCGCGTTGCTCGGGCTGCTGCATCTCGCGCTCGATCGTTGGCGGCGGCGCACGCCGATCGACGTGGTGGAGGCCAACGCGCTG
>DATGEV010000329.1:0-3264 GCA_035309885.1 Sphingomonas sp. | reverse complement strand
CGCGCCGCCCGTGCATCAGCGCAGCTTGGCGATCTTGAGCCCGTCGAGCTTGGCCCGCGCCTGGATCGATTCCTCGCTGCGGGTGAGCGCCTTGCCCAGCGCCTTGAGCGCCATACCCTTGGCGGCGAGACGGTGCAGCTTCTGGATCTCGTCCGAGGTCCAGGGCTGCTTGTGGCGGACGAAGCCTTCGGCCATCGCGGCTTACTCCGAGGCTAGCTTGCCCTTGGTCGAAGGATTGGCGGCGATCGTCTTCTTCGCCTCCTTCTTGGGCTTGCGGGCTTCCTTGTTGCTCTTCATCTGACCCTTGGCCATCGCTCATTCTCCTCGAAGGAGCCGCTACCCTAGCTCGCCGGCCGATCGCTGGCGAGGGCTGGCGCAGCGCGCGCCGAGCGTCGATATTCCCAACGAATGCCGGAGCTTCCTTCCATCCTTGCCGACTGGTTCGCGGCACGCGGCTGGCAGCCGCGACGCCACCAGCTCGCCATGCTCGATGCCGCGCGGGCGGGACGGAGCGCGCTGCTCGTGGCGCCCACCGGGGCGGGCAAGACGCTGGCGGGCTTCCTGCCCAGCCTGGTCGAGCTGATCGAGCAGCCGACCGAGGGGCTGCACACCCTCTATGTCTCGCCCCTGAAGGCGCTGGCGGTCGACGTGCAGCGCAACCTGCTCGGCCCGATCGCGGAGATGGACTTGGCCGTCCGCGTCGAGACGCGCACCGGCGACACGCCGTCCGATCGCAAGGCGCGGCAGCGGGTGAAACCGCCGCAGATGCTGCTGACCACGCCCGAATCCTTGAGCCTCCTGCTCTCCTACCCCGATGCCGCGCAGATGTTCGCCGGGTTACGCACGCTCGTCATCGACGAAGTCCACGCCTTCGCGCCCACCAAGCGCGGCGATCTGCTGGCGTTGTCGATGGCGCGGCTCCAGCGGCTCGCGCCCGACATGCGCCGCGTCGCGCTCTCCGCCACCGTGGCCGATCCCGATCTCTATCGCGGCTGGCTGTCGGGCAGCGGCGATCTCGATTCGGTCGAGCTCGTCAAGGGCGAGCGCGGCGCCGATCCCGATATCGTCATCCTGTTGCCGCAGGGCACCGTGCCCTGGGCGGGCCATTCGGGCCGTTATGCCGCCGAGCAGGTAATGGCGCTGATCGCCGCGCACCGCACCTCGATCGTCTTCTGCAACACGCGCAGCCTCGCCGAGCTGATCTTCCAGGATCTGTGGGCGGTGAACGAGCAGCACCTGCCGATCGGCATCCATCACGGCAGCCTCGACCGCGAGGCGCGGCGCAAGGCCGAGCAAGCGATGGCCGACGGGAAGCTCCGCGCGCTGGTCGCCACCGCCAGCCTCGATCTCGGCGTCGACTGGGGCGATGTCGATCTCGTCATACAGATGGGCGCGCCCAAGGGCGCGTCGCGCCTGCTCCAGCGCATCGGCCGCGCCAACCACCGGCTCGACGAGCCCTCCAAGGCGTTGATCGTGCCGGGCAACCGCTTCGAATATCTCGAAGCGCGCGCCGCGCTCGACGCGGTGGAGGCGGGCGAGCGCGACCCCGACGTCTTCCGCCCCGGCGCGCTCGATGTGCTCGCCCAGCACATCATGGGCGTCGCGTCCGCGGAGCCCTTCGCCCGCGATGCCCTGCTCGCCGAGGCGCGCGAGGCGGCGCCCTATTCCACGCTATCGACCGAGACGTTCGACCGCGTGCTCGGCTTCGTCGCGACCGGCGGCTACGCGCTCAAGGCCTATGATCGCTACAAGCGACTGACCGAGGGCGTGGACGGCCTCTGGCGCGTCAGCCACCCGCGCTTCGTCACGCAATTCCGCCTGAACGCCGGTATCATCGTCGAGGCGCCGATGCTGACCGTGCGGTTCCGCAACGGCCGTTCGCTCGGCAAGGTCGAGGAAGGCTTCGCCGCCTCGCTTTCCCCGCACGACACCTTCTTCTTCTCGGGGCTGAGCCTCGAGGTGGAGGGGGTGAAGAACGAAGACCTCATTGTCCGCGCCACCGCCCGGCCCGCGCGCATCCCTACCTATGGCGGCGCGCGCATGCCGATCTCGACCAACCTCGCCGATCGGGTGCGGCGGTTCCTGCACGATTCCGCCGAATGGCCACGCTTTCCCGACGATGTGCGCGACTGGCTCGAAGCGCAGCGGCGGCGCTCCACCCTCCCCGCCCCCGACCGGCTGCTGATCGAGACCTTCCCGCGCGAGGGCCGGCACTACATGGTCGTCTATGGTTTCGAGGGCTGGAACGCGCACCAGTCGCTCGGCATGCTGGTGACGCGGCGGATGGAGAGCGCGGGGCTGCAGCCGATCGGCTTCGTCGCCTCGGACTATGCGATCGCCACCTATTCGCTGCAGCCCGTCACCGATCCGCGACCGCTCTTTTCGCCCGACATCCTCGAGCATGAGTTCGTCGACTGGGTGCAGGAATCGGCGCTGCTTAAACGCGCCTTCCGCGAGGTGGCGGTGATCGGTGGGCTGGTCGAGCGCCAGCATCCGGGCCAGCGCAAGACCGGGCGACAGGTGAGCTTCTCGACCGACCTCATCTACGACGTGCTGCGCCGCTACGAGCCCGGCCACCTGCTGCTGGAGGCCGCCTGGGCCGACGCCCGCGCACGCATGACCGATGTCGGACGCCTCGGCCGCCTGCTCGACACCGCGGAGGAGCGGATCGAGCATGTCGCACTCGATCGGGTCTCGCCGCTAGCCGTGCCCGTGCTGGTGCTGATCGGGCGCGAGCGGGTGGCGACAGGCACGGTCGACGACGCCCTGCTCATCGAGGCGGAGGTGCTGGTCAGCGAAGCCATGACCGAGCGTTAACCTCTGGAGAGGAGAATCACGGTATCCGTCGAATCGTTCGGGGGAGCGATCCGGGCAGGAAATGCACATCGTGAAAGGGATTTTCGCCACTCTGGCCGCTGCTCTGGTGCTTGCCGCGCCGGTTGCCGCGCAGGATGAGGTTAACGATGGCCGCATCGGCGCGGGCCTCGAGTGCGTGCCCTTCGCGCGCCAGATGTCGGGCATCCAGATCTATGGGGACGCCTGGACCTGGTGGAACCAGGCCGGGAATCGCTACGAGGAAGGTGCTGCGCCCAAGGTTGGCGCGGTGCTGGTGTTTCGCCCCCACGGCGCGATGCGGCTGGGGCATGTCGCAGTCGTCAGTCACATCGTCAGCCAGCGCATCCTGATGGTGACGCACGCCAACTGGTCGCGAATCGGCGGCGTGCGCGGGCAGATCGAGCGTGACGTGACGCTGGTCGACGTCTC
>DATGEV010000328.1:0-3651 GCA_035309885.1 Sphingomonas sp. | reverse complement strand
GCCTGCCTGCCCCGGCTGGGCGCCCGGCGCGGCCGGGCCGTTGGTGGCACCCGGCTGAGGCTGACCATTCGCGGTGGCGGCGGGCTTGGCCGGCGCCGGCGCGGTGTTGGAGAGCGCGCCCGGGATGCCCGAAGCCGGCTGGTTCGAACCATCCTGGTTGTTCGCCCAGCTCCCCTGTTCGGTACGGACGACCGCACCGTCTTTGGGATAGGTCTCGGTGGTCGACGCCACCTCGGCGAAGTCGAGATCGGCGTGGACCTCGGCGGTGAAATTGCCGTCGCCGACGATCGGGGTCAGCAGCGAAGCCAGCGCCTGGCGATAGCGATCCTCGATCTTGGTCTGGAGCGCGACCTGCTTGTCGGTGCCGTCGTCGCCCTGCCCCGCGGCATGGCTCAGCAGGCGACCCGACTGGTCGACGACAGACACATCGTCCGGCGACATGCCGCTGACCGACGAGGCGACGAGATGGATGATTGCCTGGACCTGGCCGTCGCTCAGCGTCCGGCCGGACCGCAGCGTCAGCATGACCGAAGCCTGCGGCTTCGCGTCGTTGCGCAGGAACACGCTCGGCTGATCGGCGGCGACGTGGACCTTGGCGGTCGCGACCGAGTCGATCGCCTCGATCGTGCGGGCGAGATCCATCTCCTTGGCCTCCTGGAGCCGGGCGCCTTCGACGGCGCGGCTGGCGCCCATCGGCAGGTTGGAGATGAGCTGGTCGCCATCGGGCGCCGACTTCGGCAGCCCCTGCTGCGCGAGCAGCATCTTGGCCCGGTAATAGCTGTCCTCCGGCACGGTGAGCGCGCCAGTGCTGTTGTCGATATGGTACTTGATACCCGCGGTATCGAGCGCCTGCACCACGGAAGCCTTGTCTGCGTCGCCCAGCCCCGAGAAGAGATCGCGCTGCGGGCCGGTGTGCAGCACCGCCCAGACCAGCGCGGCCGCGCCAAGCAGCCCAAGCAGGCCGATCATCGGCAGGCTCTTGGCGATGGCCGGCTGGCGCACCATCGCGGAAAGCCGCTCGATGATGCCGCCGACGCCGCCGTTCGCCAGGCCGGCGAGCGGTGCGGGAAGGCTGCGGCCGGAGGCCGCGAGTTCGGCAGGGATGAGTGCGTTCTCAGCCATATTACACCGGCATGCTCATGATGTCCTTGTATGCGGACAGGAGTTTGTTCCGAACCTGAAGCGTCGCCTGGAAGCCCACCGACGCCTGTTCACGCGCCAGCATCACGGCCGCGATGTCGGTGGTGTCGCCACGCTCATAGCTGTTCGAGATCGCATCGGCCTTGGTCTGGAGCCCGTTGACCTGCTCGAGCGCGCCCTTGAGCGCCGAACCGAAATCGGACGACGGCATTGCCTGCGTCGCCGGCTGTGTGCCGGTGATAGGCAACGCCGGGCCGGTGGCCGCCGCCTTCTGCAGCGCCGAATTCTGCTGGAGAATCTGGCTGCGCAGCGCGAGCAGGCTGGATGCGTTGATCGAGGTCATCGCTTAAGTCCCTCAGGCCGCCGCCAGCTCGCGCATCTCGGCGAGCCGATAGCGGAGCGTGCGTTCGGAGATGCCGAGCTTGGCCGCGGCGAGCAGGCGCTTGCCACCCGCCGCCTCGAGCGCGGCACGAATGGCGTTCATTTCGCTCGCCCGCGCGACATCCGCGAGGCTCGCGGCGGAAACCGGAGCCGGAGCGGCGACCGGGGCTACCCCGACGAGGCTGAGTGACGGCGCGGCGTGATGCATGACCTCGATCGCGAGATCGTCGGCCTCGATGCGATCGCCCATGCGCAGCAGCAGCGCGCGCTGGATGACATTGTCGAGTTCGCGGACGTTGCCCGGCCATTCATGCGCCATCAGGCGATCGAGCGCGTTGGCGGTCGGCCAGGCGACGCTCTCGCCCTCGCGGGTGTGGCGCAGGATCAGCGCGGCGGTGATCGCGCGGATGTCGAGGCGCCGCGCCTTCAGCGGCTTGAGCGCCAGCGGCATGACGTTGAGGCGCCAGTAAAGATCGGCACGGAAGCGGCCCTCGGCGACTTCGGTCGCCAGTTCGCGGTTGGCGGCGGCGATGATGCGTACATCGATTTTAACTGATTTGGTTGCACCAACCGGAAGAACTTCGCGCTCCTGGATGGCGCGCAGCAGCTTCGCCTGGAGGCCCAGCGGCATCTCGGCGATCTCGTCGAGCAACAGCGTGCCACCTTCAGCGGCGCGGAAAAGACCCTCGCTCGCACCCGCCGCGCCGGTGAAAGCGCCCTTGGCATGGCCGAACAGGATCGCTTCCAGCATCGTGTCGGGCAGCGCCGCGCAGTTCACCGCGATGAAAGGCTTGTCGGCGCGCGGCGAAACCGCGTGGATGAAACGGGCGACGCCCTCCTTGCCGGTGCCGGTCTCACCGAGCACGAGCACGGTGGCGTCGGAATTCGCGACCTTCTCGGCCAGCTTGAGGTAGATCGCGCTCTCGGGCTCGCCCACGGCGGGGCGCACGACCGGACGGCAGAGCTCGGCGATCATCGCGAGACCGAACGCCAAGTCCTCGAAACCAAATCGGATCGTCGCCGGCATCCCGTTGACCGCACGAACGAGGCTCGGTTCGCCATCGGTGGTCTCGATCAGGATATCGCGCACTGTGGCATCGGCAATCTCGGCGGCGACCAGAATGCGGATCTCGTCACGGGCCGGCGCAACGGACGCATCGACGATCCGCGACGCGATGCCGACACCCGCCAGCCAAGTTGCCAGAGCCGGGCAGCAAAGCGACGCCCCGGCACTGATCCCCACGATTCGCATCCCGCACTCCCCCAAAGGCAAGACATCGCCTTCCCGGAAGCCAATTGCGCTGGTTTTCTCCAACAAAAGATTAACGCGCGCGTGAATGCCCGAACGCGTGCGGAACACCCCGCCCGCGCGACGCGCATGCGCGGCGGCGGTTAAGGCTTTCCGGACGATCCTGGTTAACGCCGCGTTGAAAAAAAACTTGTTCGTCCATCCCTAAAGGCCGCCGATTTCCAGCCGTTACCCCGATTGTAGCCGAGACGGGCAGTGTCCGAACCGGCGCAGAGCGGGAAGGAATTTTACAATGACTGTGATCAATTCGAACAGCGCCGCGCTCCGGGCTCAGAACGGTTCGCGTATCGCCAACATGCAGCTCAGCCAGGCGATGGCTCGCCTGTCCTCGGGCAAGCGCATCAACTCGGCCGCCGACGACGCCGCCGGCCTCGCCATCTCCAACTCGATGACGTCGCAGATCAGCGGCATGAACCAGGGCATCCGCAACGCCAACGACGGCATCTCGCTGGCCCAGACTGCCGACGGCGCGCTGGACGAAGTGACCAACATGCTGCAGCGCGTCCGCGAACTCGCGGTGCAGTCGGCCTCGGGGACCTTTACCGACTCCGACCGCACGAACATGCAGGCGGAAGTGTCACAGCTGACCACCCAGATCGGCAACGTCCTGAATAACACGACGTTCAACGGCGTGAAGTTGTTCAACACCGCTGCTGGTGCCACTCCCACGACCTTCAAAATTCAGGCTGGTTCCACTGCAAACGACACGATCACCATTTCGGTGGGCGGCATCGACCTGTCGAAGACAGCTGCTACCGCCCCGAGCGCTGGCGGCGCTGCCGAAGTTGCGGGCGCTCTCGATGTCGCCTCCACCAACACCA
>DATGEV010000327.1:0-2934 GCA_035309885.1 Sphingomonas sp. | reverse complement strand
CAGATTGATGGCCAGTAACGCGCCTGAGAACCCGCCGCCGACGATGGCCACATGGTCGTGTTGCATTCTGTTCCTTTGCCCGTTCGTGCCCGGCCAGCATCCGATCACGCGTCCGTCCGTGCACGGCATGCGGCCAGCAAGATTTCCGACTCATGCACTAGGGTATAATCTTTCCGTGAAGGGGTGAGGAGAGGCCATCATGCTTCACGAGGCGCTTCATCGGTCTCCGGTCTGCCTGCTGATGCCGGGTAGCGACACGCTTCCCGCTCATCACTGGATGCCGATCTGGTCGCGCGAGCGACCCGAATGCGAACTGGTCGAGCTCGGGAGTCGGCACGATCCGATCCGCAACGTCTGGATCACGCGGATCGACCAGGCGGTGGGGGCTGCCGGGGCTCCGGCCGTGATCGTCGCCCACGATATCGCCTGCCTCGCCCTGGTGTGGTGGGCGAGCATGCTCGGCGAAGATGCGGCAGGGCCCGTGTGCGGGGCACTCCTCGTCGCCCCGCCCGACGTGAATCGCGTCAGCGCTACCGCGAGTCACAGCCGCTTCGCGCCCCGCCCACGGCAGTTGCTGCCTTTTCCCTCGATCCTCGTGGCGAGCGCTGGCGACCCCTATGCGGCCATCGAACGCTCGCAGGAAATGGCAAGGGATTGGGGGGCGGCCTTCGTCGCCACTGACGTTGACGGCCATATCGACGCGCATGCGAGGATGGGCGCCTGGGAGGACGGACAGGCTCTGCTCGATATCCTGCTCGACACGACACTTGCCGCCGAGCAGACCCCACGGGCCCGGCCAGTCTCCGACCGGGTGAGGCTTCCCGCCAGACTAGCCAGTCATCGCCAGGGTGGCTCGTTGCGACATGATCATGCTGTCCAGCCGGCGCGAGGCTGACGAGGGGCTGAAGCGCCAGCGACGGATCGCCCATTTGCTTCCCCTGTCGACGTCATCCAACGCTCGTGGCGCGACCTTGGCTGCGTGCAGGGCGCAGTCGACGCATCCGTTCGCTGCTCGATCTCGTTGCTCCCTGAGCCGCCTTGTGGAGACGCTATCTTAAGGTGTTTCCTCTAACCCATGGCCTGAGGACACAGGCGGTGCCGGCGATGTGCCGGGGTCGTTACGAGCCCGTTGCGTAGCGTCAAAAATCGTTCGAATAATCGGGCGGGGGGGCTCAGCGGGCATGGAACCGACCGAAGCGCAAACCGTTTCGTCGCATCCTGGGACTGGGGTGATTGTCGCCGGCGGCTCGGCCGCTATGGCGAGCCGGCCTTGGCGCGATCGGCTCGCCGGTGGGCAGGATTGGCGCGGCTCCCGCGGTCTGTCCGCCCAGCGCGGCTTCCTGATCGTCGCCGTAGTCCGTCAACGAAGTCGGGGATCTGGACCATGCGGTCAGGGTTCGTACTGACGGCGCTGGTGGCTGCGCTTTGCGCGACGCCCGCCTCGTCCAAGATGACGCCATGGCAGCAGGCCGCCGTGCTTGCGATGCACAATGGCGAGCGTGCCGCGGTCGGCGTCGGTCCGATCAACTGGAGTCCGCGGCTCGCCGAGGACGCCGAGCGCTGGGCGATGCACCTCGCGCGCGTTGATGGGCTGGTGCATTATGGCGAGGAAGGCGAGCCCGACAATGGCGAGGGCGAAAACCTCTTCATGGGCACCACCCGCGCCTATCGGCTCGATCAGATGATAGGATATTGGGCGCAGGAGAAGCGCCTGTTCCGGCGTGTTCGTCGCTGGGACCAGAATGATGCCACATTCGAGGCGGTGGGCCACTACACGCAGATGGTGTGGCGGGGCACGCGCGAGGTGGGTTGCGCGGTCGCCAGCAACCAGGAGAATGATTTCCTCGTCTGCCGCTACGCACAGGCGGGCAATGTGATGGGTGAGCGGCCTTTCTAGCCATGCGGGCCACGCCGGCTCTTGGGGGAGCCGGCGCCCGCCTTCAGTTGATGTCGACGACCAGCCGGCCCTGCGCTGCCCCGTCGCGCAGGATGTGATAGGCTTCGTCGACGGTGGCCAGCGTGAAGCGGCGACTATCCATATGCGGGGCGAGCCTGCCATCCTCGATCAGCCGTGCCGCCTGCTCGAGAATTTCGCCATGGTGACGGCGTCCCTCTCCGGTCAGCAGGGGGAGCAGCGTGAACACGCCCGAATAGCTCGCCGCCCTGAAGGAGAGCGACCCCAGATCATACTGGCCCCGGCCGAGGCAGCTCACCACATGGCCGTATCGCCGCACCGCCGCGAACGCAGCGTCCAGCGTGGGCCCGCCCACCGTATCGTAGACCAGATCGAAGCCGGCCCCGCCCGTAAGGCGCTGGACATAGTCGGCGACCTCTTCGGTGCGATAATCGATGAACCCGGCGCCCAGTTTTTCGATCAGTGCCCGGCTGCCGGCTGAGCCCGTCGCGAAGACCGTCGCGCCGAACGCGCGGGCGATCTGGATCGCGACATGGCCGACCCCGCCGGCGCCGCCATGGACAAGGACGCTCTGGCCGGCCTGCACGCGGGCACGATCGATCAGCCCCTCCCAGGCGGTGATAATCACGAGCGGCAGGCCGGCCGCCTCACGCATCGACAGGTTGGCCGGCTTGAGCGCCAGCAGATCGGCATCGACTGCGGCGAAGCCGGCGAGCGAACCCTGATGCCCGCCGACGCCGCCGGTCATCCCGTACACCTCGTCGCCCGGGCGGAAGCGGGTGACGCCCTCGCCGACCGCCTCGACCGTGCCCGCGAGGTCAAGGCCGAGGATCGCGGGCAGCGGATGCCGGGCATGGTCAGCGATGCCGGCGTGGATCTTGGTGTCGAGCGGGTTGATGCCGGATGCGTGGATCCGGACAAGCACTTCGCCGGCCTTGGGCGTGGGGCGGGACATGGTGGCGAGGCGAAGCGGCTCACGCGGGGTCTCGGCGATCGCGGCGGACATGGTGCTCTGGTCG
>DATGEV010000326.1:0-2269 GCA_035309885.1 Sphingomonas sp. | reverse complement strand
TGGAGGTCACCACTCCGTTCCGGCAGGTGGAGGCCGATGTCAGCGGTTTCGCCGGCGACGGTGAGACTCCCGATCCGCTCGCGCTGGTGATGCGCGCCGAGCTGGAACGCGAGGCGCGCCGCTATGCCGACACCAAGGGCTATGCGATCGACTGGGACGCGGTCGGCCGGCTCGACGACGAGGGGCTGGTGAACGGCATCGCCCAAGTCGCGCCATTCGACACCGCCACCAAGCAGGCGCTGCTGGAGGCGCCCGACATCGGCGTGCGTGCCGATCTCACCATCCAGTTCCTGCGCTTCTTCCGGCTGGGCGAACAGGACGACGACGGCAACGGAGCGACGCTGCAATGATGGACCCTGATCTGCTCGCTGTCCTGGTCTGCCCGGTGACGCGCACGCCGCTGCGCTACGATCCCGAACGGCAGGAGCTGGTCTCCGACGCGGCCGGTCTCGCCTATCCGATCCGCGATGGCGTCCCCGTCCTGCTCGTCGAGGAGGCGCGCCGGCTCTGACCGCCGCGCGTCAGACCTGCTGACCGCGCAGGAGGCGCGGTAGCGCGCCACTCTCGCCGCGCGCCTCGCCCATGAAGAAGTCCTTGAGCGGCGGGATCCGGTTGACCATGCCGATGCCGAAGCGCCGCACGCGCGATGCGGTACGGCCGGGCACGCCGAACAGTCGCGTCAGTCCGTCAGTCGCCGCCGCCACCATGAAGGTGTCGAGCCCGCGCCAGCGCTCGTAGCGCTTGAGCAGCTGGTGGTCGCCTGGATCAAGCCCGAGCCGCGCCCCCTCGATCAGCACCTCAGCCAGCGCCGCCGCATCGCGGAAGCCGAGATTGAGCCCCTGGCCCGCGATCGGATGAATACCATGGCCGGCATCGCCGACCAGCGCCAGCCGCTCGGCCGTGATCCGCGCAGTGTGGTGGAAGCCCAACGGATAGCTCGACAGCGGCGCGGCGAGCTTGAGCGCACCCAGCATGCCGCCCATCCGCTTGTCGGCTTCCGCGAGGAAGGCGCGTTCGGAGAGCGACAGCATCGCCGGCGCGTCCGCCTCCGACACCGTCCACACCAGCGCCGAACGGTGCCCGCCCTTCATCGGCAGCAGCGCGAACGGGCCGGCCGGATAGAACAGCTCATGCGCGACATTGTGGTGGTCGGCCTCATGATCGAGCATGCCGACGATCGCGACATGATGATATTCCCAGCGTGCTACCGCGATTCCCGCGGCATCGCGCGTCGGCGAGCGGCGCCCCTCGGCGCCCACCAGCAGAGCCCCGGCGATGCGACGTCCGTCCTCCAGCGTCACGCGCACGCCGTCGGCATCACGCTCCACCGCGGCGGCGCGCGCCGGCATCATCAGCGTGACGCCATCGGCCGCTGCCGCCGCCTCGCGCAGGCCGATGCGCAGGTGGCGATTCTCCACCATCATGCCGAGCGGCCCGTCCGCCTGAAGATCCGGGGCGAAGGCGAGCAGCCCGCGCGCGCCCTGTTCGCCCACCTCGATGCGTTCGATCGGGCTCGCCTCGGCAGCGAAATGTCCGACGACGCCGATCGCCTCCATCATCCGCCACGACGAGCTCGACACCGCAGACGCCCGCCCATCGGCGCGCGTGTCATGGATCGCCTGCGGCGGGGCGGGATCGACCACGATGCTGGTAACACCGCCCTTCGCCAGTGCCGCCGCCAGCGCGCAGCCGACCAGCCCGGCCCCCAGGATGATGACGTCGGCACGCTGGATATCGGACATGGTGAGACCCTTTCTTCTCCGCCGCTCTAGCGCCGTGCCGCCGCTCCCGCCACCATCGGTTGAACCGGCAAAGTTGACAAAGTTGACACCAAAACAAGGCAGTCGCGGTCGCTTGACCTCCGCCCCATCCGCCTGACATGGTGGCTTTACCGGAACATTTGGGGCACAGAAGGCCTCCGGGGAGCAAGGGACGATGGCGAGCAAGGTGGCGGTGCGGCGCGCGCCCTGGCGTGAGAAGATTCTGCGCATCGCGGCCCGCAGCGGCGGGATGATCGCGGGATTCGCGCTGATCGCCGCCGCGCTACTGCTCGCGGTCGCGCTGGCGAGCTACCATCGCAGCGATTCCGCGCTCAACACCGTCGCGGGCGGCGTCCCGCAGAACTGGCTGGCCACCCCTGGCGCGTGGATCGCCGACCTCGTCCTCACGCTGTTCGGGCCGATCGGCGGCGGCTGGGTGCCGATCGTGCTGGTGCCGGGCATCCGGCTGGTGCGCGGCCGCGATTCGGGGCGCTGGGGTAGGGCGGGGC
>DATGEV010000325.1:0-8892 GCA_035309885.1 Sphingomonas sp. | reverse complement strand
GATGCACTCGCCGCGCGCGGTGTTCCCAACATCCACCAGCTCGACACCATCTCGCCGAGCCTCACCATCACCAATTTCGGCGCCGGCAACATCAGCGACGCCACCATCTTCATCCGCGGTATCGGCACCGCCGACCACCTGATCCTCACCGATCCGGGCGTGGGCATCTATCTCGACGGCGTCTATCTCGGCCGCTCGATGGGCGCGAACATGAGCCTCGCCAACATCGACCATCTCGAAGTGCTGCGCGGTCCCCAGGGCACGCTGTCAGGCCGCAACACGCTGGGCGGCGCGGTCAACATCGTCACCAAGCAGCCCGATCAGACCGAGCATTACGAGTTCACCGGCTCGATCGCGACGCGCACCCACGCCACCGTCGGCTTCTACGGCAACACGCCGATCACCGACACGCTCGCCGTCTCGCTGACCGGCAATTTCGAGCATCGCAACGGCATCGGCTCGTTCATCAACCTGCCGGCCGAATCCACCAAGGTCGGTGAGTTCGACAAGGGCGGCGGGCGTCTTGCGGTGAAGTGGACTCCGTCCGACACCGTCTCCTTCGTCGCCGCCGTGGACGGCAGCGCGGGTCATTACGGCCTGACGCCGATGGAAGACATCATCATCAACCCCAACGGCTTCTCGGGGCTGACCCAGGCGGATCTGCCCAAGAACCGCAACGACAACGGCACCACCAACCCGGAAGTGCCCAACACCAGCTCGCGCGATCTCGGCGTCTCGCTGACCTCCACCATCAAGCTCGACGACCATCTGAGCGTCAAGCTGATCGGCTCGGAGCGCTACAGCCACTATAAGGGCGGCCTCGACGACGATGACTCGCCCATCCGCTTCTCGGAATTCCCGGAGAAGGGCTATGCCCGCCAATATACCGGCGAAGGCACGCTCAACGGCGAATATGGCCGCTTCGATTTCGTGACCGGCGCCTATTTCTTCCACGAGAAGGGCAACGCCAACCAGCCCGATTACATCTTCGCGGGCGAGCAGGATCATTTCTTCATCGACCAGACCACCCGCAGCTGGGCAGTCTATGCGCATGGCGGCTTCAAGGTCACCGACGCGCTGAAGATTTCGGGCGGCGTGCGCTACACCGACGACCACAAGCGCGCCTTCGCCGAAATCGGCTGTTGCCTGAGCCCCGGCGTGACCCGCCGCGACAGCTGGAACGCGGTGACCTGGGACGGCGCGATCGACTACAAGATCAACCCGGCGCTCGCGCTCTATGCGACGGTGCAGCGCGGTTATGAGAGCGGCGGCTATCCGGCGCGTCCGTTCGGCGGCGCGAACACCTTCGTCGCCTACAACCCGACTTATGCCACCAACTATGAAGGCGGCATCAAGGGCAAGATCGGCAACATCCTGCGCTTCTCGTCGGCGCTGTTCTACACGCAGTACAAGGATCTCGCGCTCCAGTTCAACCAAGTGACCGGCAGCGGCTTCGTCACCATCACCGCGAACGCCGGCCGCTCGCGGACCTGGGGCGCAGAATTCGAAGGCGACCTGAAGCTTACCCGCGTGCTCAGCCTCTCCACCTCGGTCGGCTACAACAATGCCAAGGTGACGAAGGTCGATGCGGGCGTGGTCGGCGTCGCCAAGGGCGACGTGCCGCAGCTGACGCCCAAGTGGACGATCGCGCTCGGCCCGCAGCTGCGTGTGCCGCTCGCCTCGGGCAATGTCGTGTCGGCGCGGGTGGATACGTCCTACCGGTCGAGCATGTTCGGCCAGTCGGCGAACAACGAGTTCAACCGCATCAAGTCGCGTTATCTCACCAACTTCGACGTGTCGTACGAGATCCCCGGCAAGCAGCTGACCCTGTCGCTGTTCGGGAACAACATCTTCAACGAGGTCTACGACACCTCGCGCGTCGATCAGTTCGATGCCGGCTTCACCGAGGTCATTCTCAGCAATGACCGCAGCGAGTTCGGCTTCCGGCTCAAGAAGGCGTTCTGATGAAATGGAAGGGGTAGCGGCCACGCTACCCCTTTTTGGGGACGAGGCATCGGCCGAGCATGCTCGTCGGCACCGATGCGACTCGATGTCTGGTCCGGCGTGGAGGCCGCCGTCGTGGCGGGAATGATCGCTCCGCTTTCCCGGCTGGAAATCTGCCACATGTCCACTTATAGCGTCGGGTGACGTCGATTCCTGGCCTCCATGTGCGCCAGTCGGCATGCGGGCGTGGTGAAATTGGTAGACGCGCCGGACTCAAAATCCGGTTCCGAAAGGAGTGTCGGTTCGAGCCCGACCGCCCGCACCATCCTTTCCGGTTTCGATGGCATCCGATCCGGCTGGACCGGGCGCTCCCGTATCGGGAAGGCGCGTGCTAAGCCTTGTCGAGCGGCCTGATCCGGTCGCGAACAACGAGGCGGAACCGAATGCAGCAATCCCCGGCGAACGGTATCGCGGACGTGACGAGCGCGCCCGAACGGCCCGCGCCGGCGTCCGTCGCCGAATCGGAGGCGACCGCCGCCGCAGAGGCCGGCGGCTATCATCGCGACCGATTGCTCGCCTCGATCGCGCTGGCACTGGGGCTGATCCTGCTGCTGGCGCTGCCTTTCGCGCTCAGGGCCGGGGCGGAGTTCTTCCTGCCGGTCACCGCCGCTCTGGTGGTGGCGATCGCGCTGGTGCCGCTGCTCGAATGGCTCGAGCGTCGCGGCGTGCCGTCGGCGCTGGCCGCTTTCTTCTGCGTCGCCTTCTTCCTCGGCCTCGCCAACGTCGCGATCGCGGCGGTGGTGGTGCCCGCGAGCAACTGGGTGTCGCTGCTGCCCGAGCGGATCGGCCGCATCCGCACCACCGTGCGGCCGCTGGTGGAGGTCTATGCCAGCCTCAACCGGACGATCAACGAGATGGCCAACAGCGTCGTCCTCCACAAGGCGGCGCATGCCCGCACGGTCACGATCGAGACACCCAACTCGCTGCTCTCGCTGCTCACCACCTCGGCGCCGTTCGCGATCATCCAGTTCTTCTTCGCGATCCTGGTGATCTACTTCTTCCTCGCCGGCTGGACGCGGGCGCGCCGCCACACCATCACCAGCCGGTCGAGCTTCGACAGCGCAATGACGCTGGCGCACGTCATCCAGGACGTGGTGCATGCCACCTCGTCCTACATTGCCACGATCACCACCATCAACGTGACGCTGGGCTGCATCGTTGCGGGCGCGGTCTATCTGGTCGGGCTGCCGACGCCGCTGATGTGGGGCGGGGTGGTCGCGCTGCTGAACTATGTGCCCTATCTGGGGCCGATCGCGGCGGCGGTGCTGCTGGCGCTGGGCGGGCTGATGACCTTCGCCGATCCGTGGGGCGCGGCGATGCCGCCGCTGATCTTCATCGGGCTGCACCTGGTCGAGGCCAATATCGTGACGCCGGTGATCGTGGGCCGCAAGCTCACCGTCAATCCGCTGCAGATCCTGGTGGCGCTGAGCTTCTGGGGATGGGTGTGGGGCACGGTGGGGGCGGTGCTGGCGGTGCCGCTGCTGATCATCATCCACACCGTGCTCGACACCGCCGGACGCCCCGACATCGCGGGTTTCCTGTTCGAGCGCGGCACGCTCGCGGGGCGTACCAAGAAAGATATCGAGGCGCGCAAATCGGCCGTTGACAGGGTGGAGAGCGTCCCTTAGAGGCCCCTCCACCCCAGCAACGGGGTCGCCAAAGCGCGGGTGTAGCTCAGTTGGTTAGAGCGCCGGCCTGTCACGCCGGAGGTCGCGGGTTCAAGTCCCGTCACTCGCGCCATTGGTTCCGTAATCGCGGTGCCACATGGCATAACAGACCGCGATCGCGATTGCCCCACATGGGGCCAGCATCATCGTCGGAGCACTCCTCGGTCAGGCTTTGCGCCATCGGGGAAGCGTTTGCGGCGCTACCCAAGTTGCGGGTGTAGCTCAGTTGGTTAGAGCGCCGGCCTGTCACGCCGGAGGTCGCGGGTTCGAGCCCCGTCACTCGCGCCATTGGAAAGGGTTGCGGCAGGAGCGTTCACCCTCCCATCCCCCGAACGGGGATCTCTTATTCGCCAGGAACCCGCCCCTCGCATGGCCTGTTGGCCGGCCGAGGAGGAAGGGCATCATGGGCAGGAAACGGGGCCGGGCCCTATTCTCGCTGCTGGCGAGCCTCGTTCTGTCCGGCTGCTGGGATCATGGCGGGCGTCGCCATCCTGGCCATCCGGGCGACCGTCCCCATCATCACCGTCATCACCATCGTCACGACCGCCAGGGCCCTGCATACGACCAGGGCGCCTATTGAGGCTTGTCGAGGCGCGCGCCCTCAGCCGAGCGGGCGCACCAGCCGCGTCGCGACACCCAGCCAGGGTGGATCGGCGAGCACTTGCTGGCGGCCGCCACCGGCCAGCGGCAGCACCTGCAACCGGCCGGGATCACGACCGATCAGCCGCCCGAACAGGAAGCGCCCCGCGGGGCGGGGGACGAGCACGTCGCGATTGAGCGCGTGGCCGAAGGCCTCGGGCGCCAGCCGCTCCAGCCAGATCGTGTCGCCGGCGCGATAGTCGCCCTGGCCAGCGTCGACGACCAGCGCCAGCGACCCGGCGTCGGGGCGGGGCGGCGTCACTACCGACGACTGGCGCGGCGCCACCGCGCCGGCGGCGCCCAGCACGGCCGCGACCGGCAGATCGGCGACGTCGGGCAGCGTGACCAGATCCGCCGCCTCGACGCCGAGCGCCTTGGCGATGCGGTTGAGCCAGCCCACCGACACGGTGCGCGTGCCGGTTTCGAGGCGGCCGATCGTCTGTGCCGTCGTCGGCGGCTCGCAGCGTTCGGCGACTTCGGCGAGCGTCATGCCCTTGGCCCGGCGTACATCGCGGATACGCGTGATCACTGTCGCCTCCTCATAACCGAAGCGGTTCTTCGCTCTCCTACAGCATATCCTTTGCGGCATCTGATACCAGAGTGAACATAAAGGGAACATTTGCGATGGAGCGCCCACTCAGCGTGCAGGGACAACGTGTTATCGAGGCGATCGACGCCGGGCGCCGGCTGCGGCGCCGGGCGGGCGGCTGGGCGGCGGGGCCGCTGGTCGCGCCCGATAGCCTGGTGAGCAAGCTTGAACGGCGCGGCATGGTGCGGCGCGCGGGCGAGGGGCTGGTGCTGGGCGAGGCGGGGGCGGCCTGGTGCCGGCGGCGCGACGGTGACGCCAACCGTCTGCTTGCCGAGCGCGCGCCGCCGCAGGATGGCGAGGCGCGTGGCAAGTCCTGTCCGGCTCGGCCGCGCAACGTCACCGTCAACCTCGCCGAGTCGCCGCTGGGCTGGCTCAAGGCACGGGGGCTGGTCAGCGATCGCCAGTTCGAAGCGGGCGAGCGGCTGCGCGGCGATTGGACGGTGGTAGGCCTGGCGCCTCGCGTGACGATGCAATGGGATGTCGCGCCGCGCCTCCGCCCATGCCCGCGGCGCGCCTGACGCGCTCGACCCCACGCTGGCGCAGATGGCGGCCAAACGGCGGATGGAGGTGGCGCTCGACGCGGCCGGCAAGGGCTTGCGCGACATGCTGTGGCGGATCGTCTGCGCGGGCGAGGGGATGGAGACCGCCGAGCATGCGCTGGGCTGGCCGGCGCGCTCCGGGCGTGTGGTTTTTACCCTCGCGCTCGACCGGCTGGGCGATTTCTACGGCCTACCGTGAACCGCCCATGCATGCCTCTGTGCGTCTAACTCTCCAACTTGCCATAAAACTGCGCTAGGAGAGGGGAGGTCGGCTCCGCGTCGGCTCGCGAGGCGCACAGCGTCCGCCAACAAGAAAAGAGAAGGAGACCTTCCGCTTGACCACCCGAATTGAAGACATTCCCGCGATCGTCGATGAGCTGATCGAACGTCACGAGCATTCCGTCACCAATCTGCGCCGCGCGATCGCCGCCTATCTGTCCGATCATACGCTGCCCGATGCCGAGGCGCGCGGACGTGGCCATTTCGCCTATCCCGAGCTGCGCGTCGACTATGAAGCGGAAGGGGCCCATCCGCGCATCACGCGCGCCTTCGGCCGCCTCAACCAGTCCGGCAGCTATGCGACCAGCGTCACCCGGCCACGCATGTTCCGCCGCTATCTGGAGGATCAGCTCACCCTTCTGGTACGCGACTACAAGGTGCGCGTGTCGGTCGGCCTGTCGGACCAGGAAATCCCCTATCCTTACGTGCTGGACGGGTCGGACGAGCTGTCGCTCGACGGCGCGGTGCCGGCCGATCTCGCGCGCTGGTTCCCGAGCGTGCGCCTGTCCGATATCGGCGACGAGATTGCCGACGGGCTGTTCGCGCTGGCCAATGATCCGACCCGCCCACTGTCGCTGTTCGAAGGGTCGCGGGTCGATTTCTCGCTCGCGCGCCTGAAGCACTACAGCGGCACGCCGGCGGAGGATTTCCGCCCCTACATCCTGTTCACCAACTATATCCGCTATGTCGACGAGTTCGTCGCCTGGGCGCTCGCCGAGCTCAAGAAGCCGGACAGCCCCTATGAGGCGCTGTCGGTCGCGGGCCATGTTCTGGTGACGCGCGACACCCCCGATCCCGAGCGCGCGATCGCCGAAGGGCCGTGGCGCAAGGTGCAGATGCCCGCCTACCACCTGATCGGGGCGGAGGGGCGCGGTGTCACGCTGGTCAACATCGGCGTCGGCCCATCCAACGCCAAGACGATCTGCGACCATCTCGCGGTGCTGCGCCCTGAGGCCTGGCTGATGATCGGCCATTGCGGCGGCTTGCGCCCCTCGCAGACGATCGGCGACTATGTGCTGGCCCACGCCTATCTGCGCGACGACCATGTGCTGGACGACGTGTTGCCGGTGGAGATCCCGATCCCGCCGATCGCCGAGGTGCAGCAGGCGCTGTTCGCGGCGGCCGAGAGCGTGTCGGGCGAGAGCGGCGACGAGCTGAAGCGCCGGTTGCGCACGGGCACCGTGGTGACGACCGACGATCGCAACTGGGAGCTGCGCTACTCGCAATCGGCGTTGCGCTTCAACCAGAGCCGCGCGGTCGCGATCGACATGGAATCGGCTACCATCGCCGCGCAGGGCTATCGCTTCCGCGTGCCCTACGGGACTTTGCTCTGCGTATCGGACAAGCCGATCCATGGCGAGATCAAGCTGCCGGGGCAGGCCAACCGCTTCTACGAGCGGGCGATCAGCCAGCATCTCCGCATCGGGCTGGAGACGATCGACATCCTGCGCGCGGAGGGGGCGAAGCTCCACTCGCGCAAGCTGCGCTCCTTCGACGAGCCGCCTTTCCGGTGAACGGCAAATCCTCCTCAGCGAGCTGGGGAGGATTTGTCGAAAGGCTTTCTATAACTCATTTGTTATGTAACAAATCGGTTATGGAAGATGCCCTGAGTCGACAGCTGACGGCGATCGCCGATCCCACGCGGCGAGCGATCCTCGCGCGTCTCACGCAGGGGGAGGCGACCGTCGCCGAGCTGCAGAAGCCCTTCGGCATCAGCCAGCCCGCGATCTCCCGGCACCTCAAGGTGCTGGAGGCGGCGGGGCTCATCGAGGCGAGCCAATCCGCCCAGTCGCGCCCGCGCCGGCTCAAGCCCGGTGCGCTGCGCGAAACGGCGGACTGGATCGACCATTTCCGCAATCTCTGGAGCGACAGCTTCGACCGGCTCGGCGCCTTTCTGCGGTCCGAGGGCGCGAACCCTGGAGAGGAGTGACCATGGCTGCCGAATTCGTGATCGCGCGCACGTTCGATGCGCCCCGCCAGCGCGTATGGGATGCCTGGACGAAGCCGGAGCAGTTCGCGCAATGGTTCGGCCCCAAGGGCGTGAAGACCACGTCGCTCCTCTTCGAATTCCACGTCGGCGGGCGGCAGCATGCGCGCATGGAGGGGCCCGACGGCAGCCGCATGTGGGGCCTCAACATCTATCGCGAGATCGTGCCAATCGAGCGGCTGGTGTGGGAGCATGGCTTCTCCAACGAGAAGGCCGAATTCGGGCCGTCGCCCTTCGGTATTCCGTGGCCGCTCAGGCTGCTCACCACGGTCACGCTGCAGGACCAGGGCGCGCGCACGCTGCTGACGCTCACCTGGACGCCGCTCGACGCCAGCGAGGAGGAGGTTCGCGCCTTCACCGAGATGATGTCGTCGATGACCGGCGGCTGGACCGGTACCTTCGATCAGCTCGACGATTTTCTGCGCGAAGCTGCCTGAGCGGGGCCTATCGCTGGCCGGCGGGGGCGTCTCCCTCGGCCAGCGGGCGGGCGTAGCGGAGTAGCGCCTCCAGCGTGTGGCCCGGCTCCTCCAGCATCGGCAGGTGCGCGGAATTCTCGAACCAGACGGTCCGCTTCGACGGCGCGTTCACGCGCGCCAGCCAGTCTGTGGCGATCGAGGGCGGCGTGGTCGTGTCATGTTTGCCGAGGAGGAAGATCACCGGCATGTCGAGCTTGTGGACCTGCTCGAAGGAGAGGCTGGCGAGCTTCGGCCACATCGTCTGCATCGTGAAGTCGCTGCCGGCGTCCCACGCCTTGCGATCGGCCAGCGTATAATCGGGCGAGAGGCGGCCGGCGTGGAAGTAGAAATCGCCGTCCTGCCGCCCTGCCGCGAGGCCGCCATAATGGATCGACCATTTGCGCTCGATCGCGGTCTTGGCGACGTCCAGATGCTCGAGCGCGGGGTAGGGGGCGATCGACTCCAGCTCCTTCACGGCTTGCGCATTATGGTCGGCGCGCGCCTGGGCCATCACCTGCGCGTAGCTGACCTTCTCATTCTCCTGGAAGTCGATGAGTTGGCCCATGCCGATATAGGCGTAGAGCAGGTCCGGCCGCTTCACCGCCACCGACAGGCCCACGGCCGAGCCCCAGCTATGGCCGAGCAGGAAGATCTTGCGCTTGCCGTAGCGCTTACGGATGAGCTCGATCAGCTCGATGGCGTCGTCGCGATAGCGGTCGGGCGTGAGGGTGGG
>DATGEV010000324.1:0-8290 GCA_035309885.1 Sphingomonas sp. | reverse complement strand
AGGCACATCGAGCAGCCCGGCTCGCGCCATTCGAAGCCCGCTTCGATGAAGATGCGGTCGAGCCCCTCGGCCTCGGCCTGCCGCTTCACGAGGCCCGAGCCCGGCACCACCATCGCCTGCTTCACGTTCGCGGCGACATGGCGGCCCCGTGCGATGGCGGCGGCGGCGCGGAGATCCTCGATGCGGCTGTTGGTGCAGCTTCCGATGAAGATGCGGTCCACCGCCACGTCCTGCATCCGCGTGCCGGGGGTGAGGCCCATATAGGCGAGGCTCTTCTCGGCCGCGGCGCGGCGTGCCGGATCGGGAAGCGCGGCCGGATCGGGGACGCTTCCCGTGATCGACACCACGTCGTCGGGGCTGGTGCCCCATGTCACCAGCGGCGGGATGGCGGCGGCGTCGATGGCGATCGTCTTGTCGTAGGCAGCGCCCGGATCGGTGGCGAGCGTACGCCAGTAAGCGACGGCCTTGTCCCAGTCGGCGCCCTTGGGGGCACGCGGCTTGCCCTGGAGATAGGCGAAGGTCTTGTCGTCCGGCGCGACGAGGCCGGCGCGGGCGCCCGCCTCGATCGCCATGTTGCAGACGGTCAGCCGCCCCTCGATCGACATCTCGCGGAAGACCGAGCCCGTATATTCGGCGACATAGCCAGCACCGCCCGCAGCCCCCAGCGCGCCGACGATGGCGAGCGCCACGTCCTTGGGCGTCACGCCCGGCCCGAGCGGACCATCGACGCGCACTTCCAACGACTTCGAGCGCTTGAGCAGCAGCGTCTGGGTGGCGAGCACATGCTCGACCTCGGACGTGCCGATGCCGAATCCGAGCGCGCCGAGCGCGCCGTGGCTCGCCGTGTGACTGTCGCCGCAGACGACGGTGGTGCCCGGCAGCGTGAAGCCCTGCTCCGGGCCGATGACGTGGACGATGCCCTGTTCGGGCGCCAGTTCGTCGATGAACTCGATGCCGAATTCGGCGGTGTTGCGGGTCAGCGCGGACAATTGCTGGGCGGACCGGGCGTCAGCGATCGGCAGGCGGTTGCCCTGCGCGTCGGCTCTCGCCGTGGTGGGCAGATTATGGTCCGGCACCGCAAGGGTCAGATCGGGGCGGCGCACCCTGCGACCGGCCGCGCGAAGGCCGTCGAAGGCCTGCGGGCTCGTCACCTCATGGACGAGGTGGCGGTCGATATAGAGGAGGGCGGTGCCGTCCTCGCGCTGCGAGACGACGTGCGCGTCCCAGATCTTCTCGTAGAGCGTGCGGGGAGTAGACTCGGTTGCCATAGTGCCCGTGCCTCTAGCGCGTGGGTTTTGGATTGTCTCTGATTATGTCGCTGTAGGCGCGAAAGTCGGAATATTCGTGCGCCGATCGCCGGTTCCCTTGATCGCCCGAGGTCGCTAAGGTTTCCGTAAACGTAAAGGAGCGGATTCATGAGCGTGCAACTCGGCGAAGGCATCGAAACGATCGAATCCGGCGGCATCATCGAGCTGCATCTCGATCGCGCGGACAAGAAGAATGCGCTGACCGCCGCCATGTATCGCACCATGATCGCCGCGCTGGGCGAGGCGATGCTGCGCGCCGACATCGATGCCGTGCTGATCGCCGGCAAAGGCGACGCTTTCTGCGCGGGCAACGACCTCAAGGATTTCCTCACCGGGCCGGAAGGCGGGCAGGCAGCGCACGAGTTCATCCGCGCGATCGCCACGTTCGAGAAGCCGATCGTCGCCGCCGTGCAGGGCCTCGCGGTAGGCATTGGCACCACGATGCTGTTCCACTGCGACCTCGTCTATGCCGCGCCGGACGCGCGCTTCATCACCCCCTTCGTCAATCTCGGCATCGTGCCGGAGGCTGGCTCCAGCCTGCTGGCACCGGCGCGGATGGGGCACGCCAAGGCGGCGGCCATGCTGCTGCTCGGCGAGCCGATGGATGCCGAAAGCGCCGACAAGGCTGGACTCGTGACGGCGATCGTGCCCGCCG
Organism: Sphingomonas sp.; assembly: GCA_035309885.1. Classification (GTDB taxonomy): domain Bacteria; phylum Pseudomonadota; class Alphaproteobacteria; order Sphingomonadales; family Sphingomonadaceae; genus Solisphingomonas. The sequence goes on along the minus strand of DATGEV010000324.1, from coordinate 6,328 downwards.
ACCAGCTTCTCGCCCATGCCCGCGCTAAGGCGGCGGCGCTCGCCACCAAGCCACCGCAGGCGCTCGCCCACACACGCCGGTTGATGAAGGGCGACCTCGCTGCCGTCATGGAGCGGCTCGAAGAAGAAAGCCGCCTGTTCCGCGAGACCATGCAGTCGGCGGAGGCGCGCGAGGCCTTCACTGCTTTCTTCGAAAAGCGTCCCCCCAATTTCCGTCGCGAAGGGAAGAATTGATGCCCGTCAAGATCGTCGCGTTCGTCACCCCGAAGCCGGGCCGCGAGGCCGAGCTGGAGGCCGCCGTCCGCGCCGTCGTCGCTGGTGCCCGCACCGAGCCCGGCAACCTCCGCTACGACGCCTGGCGCGAGGCCAAGGGCACGCGGATCATGATCGACGAGCTCTATGTCGACCATGCCGCGATCGAGGCGCATCGCATTGCGCCGCACTATGTCGCCTTCCGGGCCTCCGTTGGCGACCTGCTCGCCGGGCCGCCCGAGGTAACGGTCGTCGAGGAAGTGGATGTCGCGACGTAATATCATTTCAATAATATGTTGACATATTGACTTAAGATTCCGCAAAGCCCGTCCTCATTCCATTGAGGACCGTCGATGCCTGCCTATCGTTCGCGTACCACCACCCACGGCCGCAACATGGCCGGCGCGCGCGGCCTTTGGCGCGCGACGGGGATGAAGGACGAGGATTTCGGCAAGCCGATCATCGCGGTGGCGAACAGCTTCACCCAGTTCGTGCCGGGCCATGTCCATCTCAAGGATCTCGGCCAGCTGGTCGCGCGCGAGATCGAGGCTGCCGGCGGAGTCGCCAAGGAATTCAACACCATCGCCGTGGATGACGGCATCGCGATGGGGCATGGCGGGATGCTCTATTCGCTGCCCAGCCGCGAACTGATCGCCGACAGCGTCGAGTATATGGCCAACGCGCACTGCGCCGATGCGCTGGTGTGCATCTCCAATTGCGACAAGATCACACCGGGGATGCTGATGGCAGCGCTCCGGCTCAACATCCCGGCGGTGTTCGTCTCGGGCGGGCCGATGGAAGCGGGCAAGGTGGTGATGAAGGGCGTCACCAAGGCGCTCGATCTGGTCGACGCGATGGTGGTCGCCGCCGACGACTCTTATAGCGACGACGAGGTTGCCGCCGTCGAGCGTTCGGCCTGCCCGACCTGCGGCTCCTGCTCGGGCATGTTCACGGCGAACTCGATGAACTGCCTGACGGAAGCACTGGGCCTGTCGCTGCCGGGCAATGGATCGACGCTCGCCACCCACGCCGATCGCGAGAAGCTGTTTCGCGAGGCGGGGCATCTGATCGTCGATCTCGCCAAACGCTGGTACGAGCAGGACGACGTGACCGCGACGCCGCGCGGCATCGCCACTTTCGCCGCCTTCGAGAATGCGATGAGCCTCGACATCGCGATGGGCGGATCGACTAACACCGTGCTCCACCTGCTGGCCGCCGCGCAGGAGGCGGGGGTGGACTTCACCATGGCCGACATCGATCGACTGTCGCGCCGCGTGCCCTGCCTCTGCAAGGTCGCCCCGGCCAAGAGCGACGTGCACATGGAGGATGTCCACCGTGCCGGGGGGATCATGGCGATCCTGGGCGAACTGGAGCGGGCGGGGCTGGTCGACGGCTCGCAGCCGACCGTCCATGCCGAGACGCTGGGCCACGCGCTCGATCGCTGGGACATAGGGCGCACCAACAGCGAGGAGGTCCGCAACTTCTTCCGCGCGGCACCGGGGGGCGTGCCGACGCAGACCGCATTCAGCCAGTCCGCGCGCTGGGAGGATCTCGACACCGATCGCAAGGGCGGCGTGATCCGATCGGCCGAACATCCCTTCTCGAAGGATGGTGGACTGGCGGTGCTGTTCGGCAATCTCGCGCCCGAGGGCTGCATCGTGAAGACCGCCGGCGTCGACGAGAGCATCCTCACCTTCACCGGCACCGCGCGCGTCTATGAGAGCCAGGACGCCGCCGTGGCGGGTATTCTCGGCAATCAGGTGGTCGCCGGCGACGTGGTGGTAATCCGCTATGAAGGGCCCAAGGGCGGGCCGGGGATGCAGGAGATGCTGTACCCGACCAGCTATCTCAAATCGAAGGGACTGGGGGCCGCCTGCGCGCTGGTGACCGATGGGCGTTTTTCGGGCGGCACGTCGGGTCTGTCGATTGGCCATGTCTCGCCCGAAGCGACCGAGGGCGGGCTGATCGCGCTGGTCGAAACCGGCGATCCGATCGTCATCGACATCCCCTACCGGCTAATCCGCCTCGATCTTGACGAGGCGACGCTGGCAGCGCGGCGCACGGAGATGGAAGCGCGGGGCAAGACGGCGTGGAAGCCGGTCGGCCGCAAGCGCGAGGTGTCGCCGGCACTGCGGGCCTACGCGGCGCTCACCACCAACGCCGCCAGGGGCGCGGTGCGCGATGTGAGTCAGGTCGAGCAGGGCTAATCCGGGAGAGGCATTGGTCCCCGATTGCGGCTGTGCGATGCAGAGCACATACGACCTGTTATCGGGGTCATCGTCCTGTTGGGGGGCACGGCTTGTGGCGCGAGCCATGCCGACGCGCGATCGGACAAGCCCGTCCGCGAATTCCGGGCGCATTGCGAGTCCGCCCTCCAGCCCAATTTCGTGATTCCGATGCAGAAGGCCGCCAAGAAGAGCGGCCTTTCCTATGCCGAGGGCGAGCCCGATGCCTCCGGCCGGAACAGTGCCTTCATCCTGACCGGTGGCACCAGCCGGGTCGTGGCGCGGTTCGGAACACCGGCGCTCAACGATGTCTGGGTCACGGAATATGTCGAGGGCGGCACGCCCGACCCCCAGGCTTTCGGGCGCGTCGTCAAACTCTTCCGCTTCTGCCACCAGCCGGCGTCAGGCGATCCCGAGATCCGCCGGGCCGAAGGCGTGGGGGAGGAGCGCCGAGAGCATGTGCCGCTCCACCGTCCGCCCATCAGCCGACGCACAGAACACGGGCAAATCGCGCCCGCCCATCTGCGCCGCCTCGTTCATCACCTGACGGCAGCGCCCGCACGGACCGACCGGCTTGTCGCCGACCGGAATGCCGTCCGCGCCCATCGCCCCGCCGATCACCGCCACCGCCAACACGTCGGCGAGGCGCCCTTGCGCGTTGGCGGTCGCTAGCGCCACCGTCTCGGCGCAGAGCGACAGGCCGTAGCTCGCATTCTCGAAATTGGTGCCGGTGACAATCGAACCGTCGGTCATTAGCAATGCCGCGCCCACCGCGAAGCGCGAATAGGGGGCGTGGGCATGGCGTGCCGCCGCCCGCGCCGCATCGACGAGCACCTGCGCGCCGACATCCTCAATCGAAACCTCAGCCACCTTACCCCCGGATGTGCAGAACACAGATCAGCGTGAAGAGCCGCCGCGCCGTATCGAAATCAAGCTCGATCTTGCCGTCCAGCCGCTCGCGGAGCAGCTCGGCGGCGTCGTTGTGGACACCGCGCCGCGCCATGTCGATCGTCTCGATCTGCTGCGGCGTCTGCTGGCGGACGGCCTGGTAATAGCTGTCGCAGATCGCGAAATAATCTTTGATGGCGCGGCGGAAGCGCATCATGCCGAGACCGATCGTCTCGACGAGGCTACCGTCCTGCCGGTTGATGTCGATGGCGAGCCGCCCTTCCTCGACGCGCAGCGCCACCTTGTAGGGGCCGGCATAGCCGTCCGCCGGCGCGCGCAGCGGCTTGAAATGATTCTCGTTGAGCAGATCGAGCAGTGCGACCTTGCGCTCCTGCTCGATGTCGGCGTTGCGCCACAGGATGGTCCGCTCGTCGAGGCTGATGTCGATGATCCGCGGGTCGCTCATGCGACCTAGCGCTTATCGGGTCTGCTGCTGCTTGGCGAGAGTGGTGTTGCCCAGAGGTTGATCGTCTGGCTGTGGATAGTTCGGTGGATGGTTGTTCTTTGGTCGGGGATATCTCGGTGGAGGCTTTGATCTCCGCGATGCTTCGCTTGAGCAGGGTCGCGGAAGGGCAGAAGACGGTCGGATGGCCGAACCTTATCGAATCATCACCGCCGGCTCCGAGGCGGAGCCCGCCGCGCTGCCCCAGAACATCGAGGCCGAAGCCGCGTTGCTGGGTGCGATGATGATCGACAACCGGCTGACCGAAGATGTGCAGGTGAAGCTGCGCGCCGAACATTTCTTCGAGCCGCTGCACGGGCGGATCTATGAGCAGATCCTGCGGCTGGTCGATCGCAACATGATCGCCAATCCGGTCACGCTGCGCCCGCTGTTCGAGGCGGACGAGGCAATGAAGGAGCTGGGCGGCCCGGCCTATCTGGCGCAGCTCACCGGATCGGGTGCGGCGCTGATCGGCGCCAAGGATTTCGCGGCGCAGATCTATGATCTGGCACTGCTGCGCGCCCTCGTCGGCGTCGGGCGCGGCATGGTCGAAAGCGCGATGGACACCTCTGACGAGGTCGATCCGAAGACGCAGATCGAGCAGGCCGAAGTCGCGCTCTACAAGGTGGCGGAAGAGGGCGGCGAGCAGGGCTCGACCAAGAGCTTCCTGCAGGCCGCGACTGAAGCCGTGAAGAACGCCGAGCGCGCGCTCAATTCGGGTGGCCATGTCTCGGGCATCACAACCGGCCTCGACAGCCTCAACGCCAAGATGGGCGGTCTGCACCGGTCCGATCTTATTATCCTCGCCGGGCGTCCCGGCATGGGCAAGACCTCGCTCGCCACCAACATCGCGTTCAACGCGGCGCAGCGCATGATGCGCGAGCGCGACGATGGCGTGGCCGAGAACAAGCGACTGGGCGCCGCCGCCGCCTTCTTCAGCCTCGAAATGTCGGCCGACCAGCTGGCCACGCGTATCCTGGCGGAAAGCTCGGGGATCAGCGGCGAATCGCTGCGTATGGGCAAGATCAGCCAGCACGACTTCCGCAATCTGGCGCGCGCGGCCGCCGAGCTGGAGCAGCTGCCGCTCTATATCGACGACACGCCCGGCCTCACCATCGCGGCGCTGCGCACCCGAGCGCGCCGGCTGAAGCGCCAGCGTGGCATCGATCTCATCATCGTCGACTATCTCCAGCTGCTCTCCGGTTCGGGTCGGTCGAACGAGTCCAACCGCGTGCAGGAAATCTCGGAGATTTCGCGCGGCCTGAAACAGCTCGCCAAGGAGCTGCACGTGCCCGTGATCGCGCTCTCCCAGCTCAGCCGTCAGGTCGAGCAGCGCGAGAACAAGCGCCCGGTGCTGTCCGATCTTCGCGAGTCGGGCTCGATCGAGCAGGACGCCGACATCGTGCTGTTCGTGTATCGCGAGGAATATTACACCAACTTTTCGAAGCCCAAGGAGGCCTCGATCGAGGCGGGTGACAGCCCGGCCGAAGTGGCGGCGTTCGAGGATTGGCAGCGCGCCATGTCGCGCGTGCACGGCATCGCGGAAGTGGTGGTCGCCAAGTCCCGTCACGGCTCGACGGGCACGATTCCGGTGAAGTTCGACGCGAAGATCACGCGCTTCTCGGATCTCGTCGACTCGAACTATGTGGTGCCCAACAACGAATGAGAGCATCGCTCCCTTCCCCGGCGAGGGAAGGGGGACGACGCGAAGAAACGTCAGGCGAAGCTGTTGACCAGCACCGATCCGATCCGGCCAGCGGTGCTGCCGCCCGCACCATAGAGCCCGTTCGACTTCACCGCCGATCGCAGGCTCGACACGAAGGAGGCGAGCCCATCGATTACGCTGTGCGCGCCACTGGCGAGGTTGGTGACGGGATCGGTGGACGCGGTGGTGGTGGTCCCGTCGGCGTTGGTCGTGCCGTCGGGCGAAAGCAGGTCGTTCAGCTCCGAGTTGGCCCCACCGCCGCCATGGACGTGGTGCATATGCGCGTGCGCCTTGGCAAACAGGCCCTTGAGCTCGTTCGCCTGATCACCGGTCAGCTTGCCGCTGGACACCTCGTTGTCGATCAGGCCGCTGACGCGATCCTGGATCGATCCGGAGGTCGACGTGCCCGATTTGAGCGCGCCGCCGATGTCGTTGATCGCCGAAGACAGCGCGGATTGATCGCCCTTGGGGATCGCACCGGACGTGACCTGTCGTTGCAGCAGGGATTGGACGCCGGTCCCCCAGCCGGTACTCGAAACACTCGTCATGCGGGTTGCTCCCCCGGGACCTTGGTAACTCCCGGAAGTTTTTTCGCACAGAGATGTAAAGGAGACGTTGATCCGGCCGTACTAGGTCTGGATGGGCCTCAGAAGCTTGGCTGAACGGGCCCGTCGGCGGGCGTGTGGATGCCGCATTCCACCTTGTCCCAGCCGCGCCAGCGGCCGGAGCGCGGATCCTCGCCTTCCTGCACCACGCT
>DATGEV010000323.1:0-5009 GCA_035309885.1 Sphingomonas sp. | reverse complement strand
CTCGGCAGCAGCATCTCGAACATGGTGATGTTCGTCGTGCTGGCGATCGTCGTTGCGCGTCATCGACAGTTCCGCCGCTACCATCTGTTCGGCCATTTCTGGCACGCCGACTGGCCGCGCTTCCGCGAAGTGTGGCGCCTGGGCCTGCCGATCGCGGTGACGCTGGGCATGGAGGTGACGATCTTCAACGCCGCCGTCTTCCTGATGGGGCTGATCGGCGCCGCCGAGCTCGCCGCTCATGCCGTGGCGATCCAGATCGCCTCGCTCTGCTTCATGGTACCGCTCGGCATCGGGCAGGCGGCGACCGTGCGCGTCGGCATCGCCTATGGCCGCGAGGATCCGATCGGCGTCGCACGCGCCGGTTGGGCGGCGTTCGGCGTGACGATGGCGTTCATGATCTGCTCGGCGACGCTGATGCTGTCGGCGCCGCGCTTCCTCGTCGGGCTGTTCATGGACGTGCATGATCCGGCCAATGCCCATGTCGTCGGGCTGGCCGTCGCCTTCCTGACGGTGGCGGCGCTGTTCCAGCTGGTCGACGGCGCGCAGGCGGTGGGCGCGGGCATGCTGCGCGGCATCCACGATACCACCGTGCCGATGATCTTCGCTGGCCTCGGCTATTGGGGGATCGGGCTCGGCACGGCGGTGCTGTTCGCCTTCCACCTCGGCTGGGGTGGTGTGGGGGTGTGGATCGGCCTCGCCACGGGGCTCGCCGCGGTCGCGGTACTGATGATGGTGCGCTGGGCGCGACGCGGGCGGCTGGGTTTGATCTAGCGCCGTTTCGCGCGCACCAGCGCCTCGTCGAGCGCCTGGAGGAAACGCGAGCGATCCGTCTTGGAGAAAGGCGCCGCGCCGCCGATCTGGTCGCCGCCGGCGCGCAGGTCCGCCATGATCGCGCGGGTGGCGATCGCCGCCCCGATCGAGCTCAGGGTAAACGGCCTGCCGGTCGGCGCCAGCACGCTCGCCCCCACCTTCAGGCAGCGATCGGCGAGCAGAATGTCGGCGGTGATCACCACCGCCCCCGCACCCGCCAGCTCGGCCACCCGATCATCCGCCTCGTCGAAGCCGCCGCCCACCGTCTCGCGCGTGACGAGCGGGTGCGGCGGCACGCGCAGGAAGCTGTTCGCCACCAACGTCACCGGCACCTCGTGGCGGAAGGCGACCTTGTAGATCTCCTCCTTCACCGGGCAGGCATCGGCGTCGACGAGGATGCGGACGGGTGCCGTCATCCCCGCGGGCGGTAGGTCGGACGCGGCGGGCGCGCCGAGCCACCCGGACGGCGACTACCAGGCATCGGGCCGCGTCCGGGCCCGGCACGCGGTCCACCGCGCGGCGGAGCACCGGTGGCGGGCTCGATGCGAACGTCACCGTCCTCGTCCTGCCCGGCGGTGCGCTTGAGCGCGGCCGCGAAGCGGTGCATCGAGGCCGGATCGATCTCGAACAGGGTATGGTCGGCGGCGATGCGGATCGCGCCCACTTCCTGCTTGGTGATGTGCCCGCGGCGGCAGAGCAGCGGCAGCAGCCAGCGCGGATCGGCATTGTGCTGGCGGCCGATGTTGAGGCGGAACCACACGCCTTCGCCGCCGCCCGTCCGCTCGGGACGGTCGCGGCGCTGGGTCGGGCCGTCGCCCTGCTCGACCAGCGATTCGGGTGCGGGAAGCCTCGCGCGATGCGCGTGGACGAGCGCTGCGGCGATATCCTCGACGCTGCGTTCGGCGATCAGCCGCTCCGCCAGCGCGCGATCCTCTTCCTCCACCTCAATCGGCTGGAGCAGCGCCTCGAGCAGGCGCTCGCGGTCGGCCTTGCGGACCTCTTCAGGGCCCGGCGCCGGCATCCACTCGGCCTGGATGCGCGCGCCCTTCAGCATCGAGTCCACGCGGCGGCGGCGCGGATAGGGGACGATCAGCGCGGCGATGCCCTTGCGGCCGGCGCGGCCGGTGCGGCCCGAGCGGTGCTGGAGCGCCTCGGCATCACGCGGCAGCTCGACATGGATGACGAGGCTGAGCGACGGCAGATCGATACCGCGCGCGGCCACGTCGGTGGCGACGCAGACCCGCGCGCGCTTGTCGCGCAGCGCCTGGAGCGCGTGGTTGCGCTCCGACTGGCTGTGCTCGCCCGACAGCGCCACGGCGGAGAAGCCGCGATCGACCAGGCTGGCGTGGAGATGCCGCACCGCGTCACGCGTCGCGCAGAACAGGATCGCGGTGTCCGGCTCGTGCAGGCGCAGCAGGTTGACGACCGCATTCTCGATATCGGCCGGGGCGACGGTCACCGCCTGATAGCTGATGTCGCCATGGCCGCGATCCTCGCCGACCGTCGAGATCCGCAGCGCGTCATGCTGGTAGCGCTTGGCCAGCGCCACGATCGGGCGCGGCATGGTGGCGGAGAAAAGCAGCGTGCGCCGGCCCTCGGGTGTGGCATCGAGAATCTGCTCAAGATCCTCGCGGAAGCCCATGTCGAGCATCTCGTCGGCCTCATCGAGCACCGCGACCTTGAGCTGGGACAGATCGAGCGCGCCGCGCTCGAGATGGTCGCGCAGACGGCCGGGCGTGCCGACGACGATGTGCGTGCCGTTGGACAGGTTACGACGCTCGCGGCTGGCATCCATGCCGCCGACGCAGGTGGCGACCCAGGCGCCCGCCTTGCCGTAAAGCCAGATCAGTTCGCGGCTGACCTGCAGCGCGAGTTCGCGGGTTGGCGCGATCACCAGCGCCTTGGGCGCGCCCGACGGTCCGGCGCTGCCGTTCTCGCCGAGAAGCTGCGCCGCCATGGCGAGGCCGAAGGCGACCGTCTTGCCCGAACCGGTCTGCGCCGAGACGATCAGGTCTCGCCCGTCCGCCTCCGGCTCGATGACAGCGGCCTGGACGGACGTGGGGGTGGCATAGCCACGGGCGAGGAGCGCCTCGGCGAGAGGCGTGGGCAGGCGGGAAAAAGGCATCCGGCGCAGATGGCGCTTTCCACGCCAAGTGCAAGACCTTTATCCATTAGTAGAGTCCCCGCGCCGGATCATGGCGGCCTGCAATCCGCATTTCCACTACGGAAAGCATCTGTTAGGCATCGCCGGCTCGCGGAGCGGAAGCGTCCGCCCCGGGCGGCGCACACGGCAGGCGTGAGCGCCGGAGGATCGGGAGGGGTTATGCGCGCGGGCGCCAGTCACAACATGGGATTCATCGCGCTGATCAGCGGCGTGGCGACAATCGGCGGTTTCTTGTTCGGTTTCGACAGCGGTGTCATCAATGGCACCGTCGAGGGCTTGCAGCAGGCGTTCCACACCACCAGCGCGGGCACGGGCTTCAATGTCGCCTCGGTGTTGCTCGGCTCGGCGGCGGGTGCATTCGCGGCCGGTCGGCTGGCCGACGTCTATGGCCGTCGCGCGATCCTGATCGTCGCCGCCGCGATGTTCATCCTGAGCGCATTTGGCGCGGGCGCCGCGAGCGGCTCGGTGATGTTCGTGGTCGCGCGCATGATCGGCGGCTTTGCGGTGGGCGCGGCTTCGGTGCTGTCGCCGGCCTATATCTCGGAGGTGACCCCGGCCGCGACGCGCGGTCGTCTCGCCTCGCTCCAGCAGATCATGATCATCATCGGCCTGACCGGTGCCTTCCTCTCCAACTTCGTGCTGGCGCATGTCGCTGGCGCGTCGACCGCGCCCTTCTGGGGCGGTTATGCGGCGTGGCGCTGGATGTTCTGGATGCAAACCATTCCGTCGACGATCTTCCTGCTCGCGCTGCTGTCGATCCCGGAGAGTCCGCGCTATCTCGTCGCCAAGGGCCGCCGCGATGTCGCGCTCAGCGTGCTGTCGCGCCTGATGGGTGCCGAGGCTGGTGAGGCCAAACTGGCCGAGATCGAGGGTTCGCTCGACCATGACCACCGCCCGCGCCTGTCCGATCTGTTCGACAAGCAGACCGGCCGCATCCGCCGGATCGTCTGGGTCGGCATCGGCCTCGCCGTGCTCCAGCAGCTCGTCGGCATCAACGTCGTGTTCTACTACGGCGCGGTGCTGTGGCAGGCGGTGGGCTTCTCGGAAGCCGATTCGCTCAAGATCAACATCGTCTCGGGCACGCTTTCGATCGCCTCCTGCCTGATCGCGATCGGCCTGATCGATCGTATCGGCCGCAAGCCGCTGCTGCTGATCGGTTCGGTTGGTATGTCGATCACGCTGGCGCTGGTCGCCTATGCCTTCTCGACCGGCGGGCTCGATGCGGCGGGCAAGCTCGTCCTGTCGCCGTCGATGGGCATGCTCGCGCTGATCAGCGCCAACGCCTATGCGGCGCTGTTCAACTTCTCCTGGGGTCCGGTGATGTGGGTGATGCTGGGCGAGATGTTCCCCAACCAGATCCGCGGTTCGGGCCTGGCGGTGAGCGGACTGTTCCAGTGGACCGCCAATTTCGCCATCACCATGACCTTCCCGATCCTGCTCCACTCGGTGGGGCTGACGGGCGCCTATGGCCTCTACGCCTTCTTCGCGTTGCTCTCGATCGTCTTTGTGATGAAGATGGTCCACGAGACCCGTGGCGTCGAGCTGGAGGATATGGAAGGCTGATGCCGAAGGGATCGTCGGGCATCCGTGTCCGGCGATCCCCATCTTCGGAGGTCATCCATGCTCGTGCTGCATAGCTGGACCACGCCCAACGGTCGCAAGGTACCGATCCTGCTCGAAGAGCTGGGCCTCGCTTACGAAATCCATTTCGTCGACATCTCCAAGCACGAGCAGTTTGAGCCCGAATTCCTCGACATCGCGCCCAACAACAAGATCCCCGCGCTGGTCGACTACAGCGCCGAGGGCGGCCCGCTCTCGATCTTCGAAAGCGGCGCGATCCTGACCTACCTCGCCGACAAATATGGCGCCTTCCTCGCCCCCCACGGCCATGCCCGCTGGAAGGCGATGGAGTGGCTGCACTGGCAGATCGGCGGGCTGGGCCCGATGCTGGGCCAGCTCGGCTTCTTCGTCATGCGCTCCAAGGACAAGCCGCCCGAGGCCATCGAACGCTTCACCACCGAGGCGCACCGGCTGT
>DATGEV010000322.1:0-5758 GCA_035309885.1 Sphingomonas sp. | reverse complement strand
CGCCGGCTTATGCCGCGCCTACCGCGAAGCCCCTGTACCCCGGCTTGCCTCGGGTAGAGATCGATACCAGCGTCGGCCCGATCGTGATCGCGCTGGAGATCAAGCGCGCGCCGATCACCTCGCGCAACTTCCTCGCCTATGTCGACCAGAAGCGCTTCGACGACACCAGCTTCTACCGCGCGGCGCGCGCCAGCGGAAACCCGAAGGAAGGCTTCGTCGAAGGCGGCGTCAACAACAGCCTCGGCCGCTCGCTCAAGCCCATCGCGCATGAGCCGACCAACGTCACAGGCCTGCGCCATGTCGACGGCACGGTATCGATGGCGCGCGACGACCCCGGCACCGCGATGGGGGACTTCTTCATCGTGGTGGGGGACGGCACCTATCTCGACGCCACGCGCAAGGATCCCGGCTATGCGGCGTTCGGCCATGTGGTGAGCGGCATGGCGGTGGTCCGCAAGATGCTCGCCCAGCCGACCTATCGCGGCGGCTGGTCGAAGCAGACAGTGGGCCAATCGATGATCCATCCGATCCGCATCCTCACCGCCAAGCGACTGCCCTGATGCTCCCTTTGGGCGTTCAATGGGGCATCATGGATGCCCACCGAATAGGTCGAGTTATCCTATAATATCTGTCGGTTAGAGTGATCACCCGGCTACCTTCCCGCAGAACTTTGGGGAGGGGGCACGTGAAGGTTCTCGTCACCGGCAACGCGGGTTTCATTGGCCTCCTCACGGCCATGGCGCTGATCGAGCGCTGCGGGGAGCTCGGGCCCATAGGCCTTTTTCGCTTCCATTCCCCAAGCCTGCTCGAAATCGAGCGAAATGACGAAATGCGATGACATGGTCGCGCAGGCCCCGCGCTGTAGATCGCCCATGCGAAGTTGGCGGGAATAAAGGATAGATGGCGCCCCCATTGGGCTCAATTGCACGATTGGACAACGCATCCTGCCCATAAGCGGTACGCACATCCCCATCTGCGCCGATGTTCGACTGTTGATCCTGCCGGATAATCATATTCCAATGGTGCTGGTTTATTGAAAATTTGCGCGGGAGGGGTGGAATGACCAGCGCGCGTTCAGCGGCCGATGTCGGGGCCATGCCGATCTGTCAGGCGCACACGCTGGTGATCGGCGCGGGGCCGTCGGGGCTGGCGGCCGCCTATCGGCTGGCGCAGGCTGGGCTCAAGCCCGTCATCGTCGAGAAATCCCCCTATTTCGGTGGATTGATGCGCTCGATCCGACATGGGGCGTTCATTGTCGACCTCGGCCGCAAGGAGCTTTACGCGCGCATTCCCGAGGTCGATGCGCTGTGGACCGATCTGCTCGGCGCGGAGTATCACCCCTACCCGCATCGGGTGGGGAGCCTCTACAGTGGCCGCATCATAGAAATGTCTAGCCGTTTCCGTGGGATACGGCGCGGCATGTCGTTCGGTTCGTTCATGGCGGGAGGGATCGATCTCGGCTGGGCGTGGCTCACCAGCGGTTTCCACAAGCCCGCCAATTACGAGGAATATTGGTATCAGCGCGCCGGCCGTGGCTTCGCTCGCGCGCTGGCGCAGGGCTATTGGGAGAAGTTCCGGGGCCAGCCCTGGGCCGAGCTTCCGGTGCCCGACGTCCATGCCGACGGGCAGGAGGCGCGTTCCTATTCCTTCGGTGCGATCGCGTATGGCGTGAGGCTGGCGGCGCAGGGCGGTGCTTCCGGCCAGCGCCAGTGGCGGCACCCCGCGCGGGGCACGGGCCAGGTCTGCGGCGTGCTCGCGGAGCGGCTGCAGGCGCTGGGCGTCGAGATCCAGTTCGATTGCGAGATCTTCGGCATGGCCAGCCAGCAGGGCGCGATCTCGGACATCTTCGCCAAGACGCCCACGGGATGCATGCGCTACCAGGCGCGCAACATCGTCTCGAGCCTGCAGCTTGAGGCGCTGGTGTCGCTGATCGGGGGTAAGGTGACCGTCGATGGGGCGCCGGTGCGACAGCGCACCGTAGTGCTCGCCTATCTGTTCCTCGACGAGCCGCCGCGCTTTCCGCATGCCTGGCTGGAGGTCAACGAGCCCAGCCTGCAGTGCGGGCGAATCACCAACTATGCCGCCTTCAAAGGCGACATGGTGCCGCCCGGCCAGACCGCGCTGTGCGTCGAATTCTTCCTCGACGGGAACGACCCGCGGCTCGACCGGACCGATGCCGAGTGGCTCGCGATCGCGATCGACGAGTGTGCGGGCGTGGGGTTGATCGATCCGCGCCGGGTCGGCGACTCGCTGCTCATCCGCTTCGATCGCTGCAACGCCGCAGCGAGCTGGCGCGAGGCGCAAGGGAATGCCCGGCTGCGGATGTTCCGGGAGGTCCGTCCCTACCAGAATCTCTACCATGTCTATCGTCCGGGCACCGACTGGGCGACCTTCGCCGGGCTGATGGCGGCGGAGTCGATCCTGTCGGGCGATCGCGACGATTTCGATCGCCGGGCGGATCCGACGCGCAGCTACACCGCGTCCAACGTGGCAGCTTGAGGCGGCGGCGGGGGGTGACTCATCCGATATCGGGGCGCCGATCGTCCACCCGCCCGGCCCGGCTGGCGCACGCGATCACTGCGACGGGGATCGGCGGCGCGCAGTCGATGCTGGCCAAGCTGCTCGGCGTGCGGAGCGGCGTGCCCACGCTGCAGGCCGCGCTGCGCCTGCTTCGGCTATCGCGCGCTGGCGCCTGATTTGTTCGTCGGCCGGATGCACCATGCCGGGCTTGCCGCCTATTACGCGGCGAAGCTGCGACGCCGGCCGGTGATCTGGAAGGTGCGCCATTCGCTGAGCGACATCGCTCATGAGAAAGCGTCGACGCGGGCGATCCTGCGGCACAGCGCGCGGCTGTCGCGGCGGGTGGACGCGATCATCTTCAACTCGCACGTCGCGCAGGCGCATTATGGCGCGCTCGGCTATGCAACCGATCGCACGCGGGTGATCTCCAACGACTTCGACTGCGCCCATTTCCGGCCGTGCGCCGACGCACGCGCCAGGCTGGTGCAGCTCTTTCCGGTCGACGGGCACCGCCCCGTCGTCGGCATGATCGCGCGCAATCATCCGATGAAGGATCCGGCAACGCTGATCGGGGCGATGCGTAGCCTGTGGCAGGAGCGCGTCGACGCCGACCTGCTGATCGTCGGGCCGGGGATAGAGCGCCTGCCGCAGAGCGTGGGCGATGACGCGTTCGCCGGGCTCCCGGCCAACCGGATCGTGCTCGCCGGGCAGCGGACGGACATCGCCGAATGGATGTCCGGGCTCGATCTGCTGGTGCTGCCATCGGCCTGGGGGGAGGCCATTCCCAACATCCTCGGCGAAGCGATGGCGAGCGGCGTGCCCTGCGTCGCCACCGATGCGGGCGACGCGCACTGGATCATCGGTGATCATCGCCGCGTGGTGCCGCCGGGAGACGTCGCGGCGATGCAAGGGGCGATCGGCGAACTGCTGGGCCGCTCCGCCGAGGCACGCCGGGCGCTGGGCCTCGCCGGCCGCGCGCGCGTGATCGAGGAATTCTCGCTGCCGGCGGTCGCGCGCAGCTATGCCGCGCTTTACGATTCGGTGCTGCATCGCTGGCAGCGGCGGTCGCGCGACGGCAGGTCGATCGATGCAGCGGAGGCTCTATGGGGGTCGTCATCGTCGCCAGCCTCGCCTTCTCGCTCACCAACTTCCGGGGAGTGCTGATCCGCCAGATGATCGCGGCAGGACATCATGCGATCGCCTGAGCGCCCAATGAAGATCCGGCGGTGCGGAACGAACTCGCGGTATGGGGCACGGATTTCCACCGCATCTCGATGGGACGCGCAAGCATCAATCCGCTGGAGGACTCGCGCACGCGGCTCGCGCTCATCCGGCTGTTCCGCGACGTTTGGCCCGACATCATCCTCGCCTATATGCAAAAGCCGATCGTCTATGCCGGGCTCGCCCACCGTTGGCTGGGCCGGGGGCGGTTCTTCGCGATGGTGACTGGGTTCGGCTATGTCTTTTCGGGAGCCGGGTGCCGTCCCTGGCTGCGCCGGATCGTGACGTGGCTGTATTGCGCGGCGCTGGCCCGGGCGACCGCCGTGATCGTCTACAACCGCGACGATCGCGACGAACTGCGCCGCGCCGGCATTGTCGGCGACGGCCATGAGCTTGTGCCGATCCCGGGCTCGGGGGTCGACATGGCCCATTTCGCCGAGCAGCCGCTCCCGCCGGGCGGGCCGACCTTCCTAGTGATTGCGCGGCTGCTGCACGACAAGGGGCTGCGCGAATATGTCGAGGCCGGCGAGATCGTGCGGCGCGACTATCCCGATGCCCGCTTCGAGCTGGTGGGTCCGTTCGATCCCAATCCGGCGGCGGTCTCCGCCGCCGAGCTGGCCGAGTGGCAGAGCCGCGGCGCGCTGATCTATCACGGCTCCACGCGCGATGTCCGGCCCTATCTGGCGAGCTGCTCAGTGTTCGTGCTGCCGAGCCATCGCGAAGGTCTGCCGCGCACCATCCTCGAAGCGATGGCGACCGGCCGGGCGATCATCACCACCGATGCGCCTGGCTGTCGCGAGACGGTGTGCGCGGGCGAGAATGGCGTCCTCGTGCCCGTCGGCGACGCACCCGCGCTGGCCGCGGCGAGGATGCGCTTCTGCCGCGAGCCGGCGCTCGCCGAGCGGATGGGGGTGATGTCGCGCCGGATCGCGCGCCGCCGGTTCGCGGTGGAGGCGATCAACCGCGTACTGATGGCGACGCTGGGGCTGGAACATGAAGCGCGGGCGGCGCGATGTGCCCCCTGTGTCGAGGTGCTGGCCGGCCCGGCACCGACGGGGTTGTAGTGTCGATGTCGCAGCATTTGTGCAGCATGATTCCGCGGCACTCCCGAAATTGCCCGGGCGTTACCATCGTTGTCATCGAGCGCGGGAGCGTTTGCGCTGGTAGCGTGTTGGGGAAGGGACTGTTTTTGGGTTCCGGGAGCGCGCCGATCAGACCTCTTGGCAGAGGCACGGCGCACCTTCGTCCCGGACCACCGTTGAGGAGCATCGAATGGCTACGTTGATGGAAGCCCGCGAGACGGGGGCCGGGCATGCGCCCACGCGCCACGCCGCGCTGATTGCATGGGTGGAGGAGATCGCGGCGCTGACCCAGCCCGATGCCGTCCGCTGGTGCGACGGCTCCGAGCAGGAGTGGCAGGAGCTGACCAGGCAGATGGTCGAGGCGGGGACGCTGATCCCACTCGATCCGGCGAAGCGGCCGAACAGTTTCTACGCGCGCTCCGATCCGCGCGATGTCGCGCGGGTCGAGAGCCGCACCTTCATCTGCTCGGAAGACGAGGTGGATGCCGGCGCGACCAATAACTGGCGTGATCCGGACGCAATGCGCGCGACGCTCAACCCGCTGTTCGCGGGCTGCATGCGCGGCCGCACCATGTACGTCATCCCCTACTGCATGGGGCCGCTGGGTTCGGACAAGAGCGCGATCGGCGTCGAGCTCAGCGACAGCCCCTATGTCGTCGCCAGCATGAAGATCATGACGCGCATGGGCACGCCCGCGCTCGAGATGCTGGGCGATGACGGCTTCTTCGTGCGCTGCGTCCACACCGTCGGCATGCCGCTCGTCGACGGCCAGAAGGACGTGCCGTGGCCCTGCGCCGAGGAGAAGTGGATCGTCCATTATCCCGAGACGCGCGAGATCTGGTCCTATGGATCGGGTTACGGCGGCAATGCGCTGCTCGGCAAGAAGTGCTTCGCGCTGCGCATCGCCTCGGTGATGGCGCGCGATGCCGGCTGGC
>DATGEV010000321.1:0-2115 GCA_035309885.1 Sphingomonas sp. | reverse complement strand
CTGCGCGCCGGCGAGCAGCTCGATGCCCAGCACCGCGTCGACATTCGCCGCCATCTCGGCAAGGCGGCGCGCGCCGTGCGCGGCCATCGAGACATGGTCTTCCTGGTTGGCCGAGGTCGGGATGGTGTCGACGCTGGCCGGGGTCGCGCGCTGGCGGTTCTCGGCGACCAGCGCGGCCGCCGTCACCTGCGGGATCATGAAGCCCGAGTTGAGGCCAGGCTTGGGCGTCAGGAAGGCGGGGAGACCCGAAAGCGCCGGGTCGACCAGCATGGCGATGCGCCGTTCGGAGAGGCTGCCGATCTCGCACAGCGCCATCGCGATCATGTCGGCGGCGAAGGCGACGGGTTCGGCGTGGAAATTGCCGCCCGACAGCGCCTCGTCGGTGTCGGCGAAGATCAGCGGGTTGTCCGAGACGCCATTCGCCTCGGTGACTAGCGTGTCGGTGGCCTTGCGCAGCAGGTCGAGGATCGCGCCCATCACCTGCGGCTGGCAGCGCAGGCAATAGGGATCCTGCACACGGATATCGTCGACCCGGTGCGAGGCGCGGATGGCTGAGCCCTCGATCAGGCGGCGCAGCGCGTCGGCCGTCTCGATCTGGCCGCGATGGCCGCGCAGCGCGTGGATGCGGTGATCGAACGGTGCGTCCGAGCCCTTGGCAGCCTCGGTCGAGAGGATGCCGGTGACGAGCGCGGCGCGATAGAGCCGCTCGGCCTCGAACAGCCCGACGAGTGCATAGGCGGTCGAGAATTGGGTGCCGTTGAGTAGGGCGAGGCCTTCCTTCGGCCCCAGCTCCAGTGGTGCGAGGCCGGCATCGGCCAGCGCCTGCGCGGCGGGGACGTGGGTATCGCCGACGAACATCTCGCCGACGCCGATCATCGCGGCGGTCATGTGCGAGAGCGGCGCGAGGTCGCCGGAGGCGCCGACCGATCCCTGCGCCGGCACCACCGGGGTCAGCCCCTTGGCGAGCATCGCTTCGAGCAGTTCGACGGTCGCGGGCTTCACCCCCGAGGCGCCGCGGGCGAGGCTGGCGAGCTTGAGCGCCATCATCAGCCGCGCGACCGGCACTGGCATCGGGGCACCGACGCCGGCGGCGTGGCTCAGCACGATGTTGCGCTGGAGCGTGGCGAGATCGCCCGCCTCGATCCGCACCGTCGCGAGCTTCCCGAAGCCGGTGTTGATGCCATAGACCGGCTCGCCCTTGGCGAGGATGCGCTCCACGGCGGCCATGCTCTCGGCGATGGCGGGGCGGCAGGCGGGATCGAGAGCGGGCGTGGCGCCCTCATAGATGGCGCGCCAGTCCGCAAGCGGGACGGCGCCAGGGGTCAGCAGCATAAGCCGTCCTTTACGCGGGAAAACAGGGGGTTCGCGCCGATGCGATAAGCGAGTTCGGCGGGTTCGGAGATGTCCCAGATGGCGAGGTCGCAGGCCTTGCCCACGTCGAGCGTGCCGATCTCGGCGTGGAGGCCCAGCGCGCGCGCCGCGTTGACGGTGACGCCGCGCAGCGCCTCGGTGACGGTCAGGCGGAATAAGGTCGCGCCCATGTTGAGCATCAGCAGCAGCGAGGTGGTCGGCGAGGTGCCGGGGTTGCAGTCGGTCGCGAGCGCAATCGGCACGCCATGCTGGCGGAACAGATCGACCGGCGGAAGCTGGGTCTCTCGCATAAAGTAATAGGCGCCGGGCAGTAGCACCGCGACGGTGCCGGCCTCGGCCATCGCCTTGGCATCCGCCTCGTCGGCGTGCTCGAGATGATCGGCCGAGAGCGCGCCATGACGCGCGGCGAGGCTGGCGCCGTGGAGCGCGGACAATTGCTCGGCATGGAGCTTGACCGGAAGCCCCGCGGCGCGCGCGGCATGAAGCACGCGGTCGGTCTGTTTGGGCGAGAAGCCGATGCCCTCGCAGAAGGCATCCACCGCATCGGCCAGCCCGACGGCGGCCGGGATCATGGCGTCACAGACCAGATCGACATAATCGTCGGCGCGACCGGCATATTCGGGCGGCAGCGCGTGGGCGCCGAGCAGCGTCGTCGCGACCCGGACGGGGCGTTGGTGGCCAAGCGCACGCGCGGCGCGGAGCATCTTGAGCTCGTCCTCGACGGTCAGGCCATAGCCCGACTTG
>DATGEV010000320.1:0-2143 GCA_035309885.1 Sphingomonas sp. | reverse complement strand
AAGGTCGTCGGCATGGCCGGCGTGCTCGACTCGGCGCGCTTCCGTCACTTCCTCGCCGACGAGTTCAAGGTCTCGGTGAAGGACGTGAACGCCTTCGTGCTCGGCGGCCATGGCGACACCATGGTGCCGGTGATCGAATATTCGACCGTCGCGGGCATCCCGGTTCCCGATCTGATCGAGATGGGCTGGTCGACCAAGGAAAAGATCGACGCGATCATCAAGCGCACCCGTGGCGGCGGCGGCGAGATCGTCGCGCTGCTGAAGACCGGTTCGGCCTTCTACGCGCCCGCCACCTCGGCGATCGAGATGGCCGATGCCTATCTCAAGGACAAGAAGCGCGTCCTGCCCTGCGCGGCCTATCTGAACGGCGAATATGGCGTGGACGGTCTCTATGTTGGCGTGCCGGTGGTGATCGGCGCGGGCGGCATCGAGAAGATCGTCGAAGTGAAGCTTTCGGACGAGGCCAAGGCCAACCTTCAGGTGTCGGTCGATGCCGTGAAGGAACTCCAGGTCGCGTGCCGCGCGATCGACGGCAGCCTCGCCTAACAACAATCGCCGCGCCGGCCGGTTGGTCGGCGCGGCTTCATGAAAAGGATAGCGGGAGCGCTCATGTCGATCCTCGTCAATGCGAACACCAAGGTGATTACCCAGGGCTTCACGGGCGCCCAGGGCACCTTCCACTCTGAACAGGCGATCGCCTACGGCACCAAGATGGTCGGCGGCGTCACGCCCGGTAAGGGTGGCCAGACCCACATCGGCCTGCCGGTGTTCGATACGGTGAAGGAAGCCGTCACCAAGACGGGCGCCGACGCTAGCGTGATCTACGTGCCGCCGCCCTTCGCCGCCGACTCGATCCTCGAGGCGATCGACGCAGAAGTGCCGCTGATCGTCTGCATCACCGAAGGCATTCCGGTGCTCGACATGGTCAAGGTGAAGCGCGCGATCTCCGGCTCCAAGTCGCGCCTGATCGGGCCGAACTGCCCGGGCGTGCTGACGCCGGGCGAGTGCAAGATCGGCATCATGCCGGGCTCGATCTTCTCCAAGGGTTCGGTGGGCGTTGTTTCGCGCTCGGGCACGCTTACCTACGAGGCCGTGTTCCAGACCACCAACGAGGGCCTTGGCCAGACCACCGCTGTCGGTATCGGCGGCGACCCGGTCAACGGCACCAACTTCATCGACGTGCTCGAACTGTTCCTCGCCGACGACAAGACCGAGTCGATCATCATGATCGGCGAGATCGGCGGCTCGGCCGAAGAGGAAGCCGCGCAGTTCCTGCGCGACGAGGCCAAGCGCGGCCGCAAGAAGCCGATGGTCGGCTTCATTGCGGGCCGCACGGCGCCTCCGGGCCGCCGCATGGGCCACGCCGGCGCGATCGTGTCGGGCGGCCAGGGCGGCGCCGAGGACAAGATCGCAGCGATGGAGGCGGCCGGCATCCGCGTGGCGGCGAGCCCGTCGGAGCTCGGCACCACGCTGACGGCGGTGCTCAAGAGCTGATAGAAGGGTGACGCGCCGACCATCCGGCCGACGCGCCTGACACTAGGAAAACCCGGGCGAGCCTGTTTTTTCCGCCCGCCCGGGTCCACCAAGGACGGTGACATGGGTTATGAAGGCCAAGAGATGGACGTCGCGGCGGGTGTGAGCCCCGCCTTCGCCGAGGATCTCTATCGTCGCTGGAAGCAGGACCGGACCTCGGTCGATCCTGCCTGGGGCGAATATTTCGGGGGTGTCGAGCAGGCCGTGAGCGGCCCGAGCTGGGCGCGCCCGAATTGGCCACCCACCGACACCGATGCCCTCACCGCCGGGCTCGATCCCACCCAGATGGAGCCGGCGTCCAAGCCGGCCAAGGGCGGCAAGCCCGCCCCGGGTGCGGCGCCCGCCGTCGCCGCTCCCGCCGCGGACAAGGCTTCGGTCGAGGCCGCCGCGCTCGACTCGATCCGCGCGATGATGCTGATCCGCACCTACCGGGTGCGTGGCCATCTCGCCGCCGATCTCGATCCGCTGGGCCTCGCCAAGCGCGACGTGCCCGCCGACCTCACGCCGGCCTATCACGGCTTCACCGACGCCGACCTCGATCGCCCGATCTTCCTGGGTGGTGCGCTCGGGTTGGAGCGTGCCACGGTGCGCGAGCTGCTCGACATCCTGC
>DATGEV010000319.1:0-4164 GCA_035309885.1 Sphingomonas sp. | reverse complement strand
CACGCGCATTCGCGCGCTTGAGATCATCCAGAACGAAGCCCCGGGGCACGCCTCGGTGGCAGATGCCATCATCGACGACGGCATGGGAGAGTTTCACATCCCGGTTTCCTCCATCCGCCAGCGTTTCCTTGAAGCCTTCCGCCTGCGCAGCGAGCACGCCGCCTCGATAGACGAGGGCATGCGCGGTGCGATCGCGACCCGCCTGATCGAAGAATATGGCAGTCCGCACGGCGCAGCGGACGCCATCCGCGCGCTGGCGAGAGAGAACGACTGGTTCCGCGAAGGCGAGGCGGCGGAGCGCTACCTGGTTCACCGTCCGACTATCCAGCCTGTCCGGAACCAGGCGGCGCTCGATTTCACGGTCGCATGGCATGGCAGACCGCTCGGGCATCTGACGCATGACGGATTTGAGTGGCGCTGGATCGCGAACGAGACGGATGGTCCGCCGCTGATCCGCCAGACCACGCCCGGGCTGTTGCCGCCCTTCATCCTTGCCCTGCTGCCGGAAGGCTGGCTGGAACGCGTCCTGCGGGATCAGGACGAACGCGCGCTGCTCCGTTCCGGCAGGCGATACATGTCGAACATCATCATCGTCGAAGATGCAGCCGAGATCGGTGCGTTGCCTCAGGACGCGCTGGAAACCCGGCTTGCTCAGTACACCCGGGACGGCGCTTTCACCGGCCGGTATGACGGTCCCGGGCGCGCCGAGCTGGAACAGAGTTTTGAGCGGAATCTCGCGCAGCTCTTCGCCAGCGCCGATATGCCACGTTTGTCCGGCGTCCAGATCAAGGCGCCGATGTTTCTCGACGCCGACGGATCGCTGTCGCCCGCGACCGGCAAGGCCTTCACGCACATCCTCAAGCCCGCTGGAACGGGGGGCTATGAAAACCTGCCGCTGGTGGAGTGGTTTACGATGGAAATGGGCCGGGCGGCGGGGTTTGAGGCTCCGGCGACCGCGCTCGCGCCGATGCCGGACGGTATGCCTCCGGCCCTGATCGTGGAGCGCTTCGATATCCGTCAGGGCGCAGACGACAGGCGTATGATCGCGTTGGAGGATATGTGTTCCGTCCTCGATCTGCCGACCGCCGCAAAATATGACGGCACGATGGAGCGTGTCGCGCGCGCCGTGCGCCCGCTCTCGACCGCGCCCGAAGCCGATCTGCTGATTGTGCTCCGGCGCGCCGTCTTCGCATGGCTGATGGCCGACGGCGACATGCACCTTAAGAACATGGCGCTTCTCAAGATCGCCGAACCCGGCGATCGGCATTTCCGCAGTGTGCGCATGGCGCCGCTCTATGATGCCGTGACGACACGGGTCTTTCCCGCCCTCCAGCACGACAGGATGGCATTGAAGCTGAACGGCAACGATGATCGGTTGAGTCGCGCCGACTTCCGGGCGCTTGCCACCAATGCCGGCTTGAGGGCTTCCGATGCCGACAGCGTGATCGCCGAGATCGGCGACGACCTGGGCCGCGCCGCCGACAGGATCGTGCTTCCTCCCCTGATCGAGCCGGAATCCGGCGCGCGCGTCATGATCGATGAAGCGCATGCCCTCTGCCGCGCCCGGATCGCGCAACTGACGTGATGACGCGGGTCGCCTTCGGTCGGCAGCGTCGGCGACAGCTACGATAATGCTTTGGCCGAGACGATCAACGGCCTCTACAAGGCCGAGGTCATCCATCGTCGCGGACCCTGGCGATCCTTCGAAGCGGTCGAGCTTGCCACGCTGGAATGGGTCGACTGGTTCAATCACCACCGGCTATTGGAGCCGATCGGCAATATCCCGCCGGCCGAAGCCGAGGAACGCTACTACGCCATGCTCGACGAAACCCGCATGGCCGCGTAACTCACATCAATCAGCCTCCGGTAAACCCGGCGCGGTTCACCCGCTGCCGCAGGTCCCACGAGCCGAAGAGTTGCATCGGTCCGCATCGCAAGGTCACCCATCGCCGGTCTCCCTGAGTCACCCGACGAGTGACGGTGCCCGAGCAACCGACCGGCCGCAAGATGAGCGCGGATACACTTTGGTCGACTACGGTCCGACCCCGGCGCGAGGCAGCGATTGCGGCTGGCCTAGATCAGGCCGCAGGCTGAATGCTCGCGATCATGTGCCAAGCATAAGCTGATGCTGCGTGTTCCCCGTCTGGCGCGAGCACGACACCGATCTCATCGGCCGCTGTCATTGTGTAGGTCGTGGCCGCGTGCTCTCCGACGAATCTCACCGATACGCTCGCGACGCCGCGCTCGCCTAGCAAGCCCATCAGGTAAGCCAGCATTACACTTCCTCCGCCAGCGCGGCATCGATCAAGTGGATTCCGACGAAGCCGCCCCCTCATTCCGAGAAGATCGCGCCCCCTTATTCCGAGATGATGTCGCCCCCTCGGCTATGGGGCCTTACCGGCATTGATGGTTGTTGTTTCGTTCGTGGTCGCCGTCAAGCGGCTGGGTCGGTTTTCAACCGGCGCATGCTGTCGCCCTCGAGGTTCAACCGATGGGCGTTGTGGACGAGGCGGTCGAGGATGGCGTCGGCGTAGGTCGGGTCCCCGATCACCTCGTGCCAGGCGGCGACGGGCAACTGGCTGGTGATGATGGTGGAGCGGCGACCGTAACGCTCCTCCAGGATCTCGAGCAGAACATGGCGAGCGAGCGCGTCGAGCGGTTCGAGGCCCCAGTCGTCGAGAATGAGGAGTTGGACGCTGCCGAGCGTACGCTGGAGCCGGGCATGGCGACCATCGCCACGAGCGAGGGCCAAGCTGGCAAACAGCTTGGGGACACGCTGGTACAGGACGGAACGGTCGTCGCGGCAGGCCTTGTGGCCGAGCGCGCAGGCGAGCCAGCTTTTACCGACGCCGGTCGGCCCGGTGATCACCAAACTGTCGTGTTTGGCAATCCAGTCGCCCGCCACGAGCTTCATGAACAGAGCACGGTCCAAGCCCCGATCACTGCGGTAGTCGATATCCTCAGGCGTCGCCTGATGGCGGAGTTTGGCGAAGCGCAGGCGGGCAGCGAGCTTGCGGTCGTGGCGGAAGCTCCATTCGCGGTCGAGCAACAGCCCGAGCCATTCCGGATGGGTCAGGCGGTCGGCCTCAGCATTGCTGGCCAACTCAGTGAACGCTCGCGCCATGCCGGCAAAGCCCATGCTGGTCAGCCGCTCGAGGGTAGGATGTGGCAGCACTCTCGTCTCCTTCAGTGATAATATCGGGGGCCACGGATGTTCGGGTGGTCGATGGGCTGGCCGGTGGCGGCAGGCGCCGACGGCAGCTTGTCGAGGCCGTTGTCGAGGATGGATTTGACCGAGCCGTAGGTACGGGCCTCGATGTCGAGCGCGCGGCTGCAGGCGGCTTCGACGCGCTCCCGACCGAAGCTCTTCACGAGGCGCACGATGCCCAGACAGGCGCGGAAACCCTGCTCCGGGTGAGAGCGCTCGATGAGGATCTTTTCGCACAGCAAGGCGGCACACGCGCCGATCGCTGCAGCTTCCCGGCTGATCCGCTCGATGGTCCAGTCGGCAAAACGGCGGTGCGACGACGGCATATGCTCGGGTGTGGTGGTGTGCTTGCCGTTGCCGGAGCCGCGCATATGCGCGGCGATGCGCTCACCCTGGTGGAACAGTTCGATGGTACGAGCCGTGATCCGCGCCTCGATGGGCTCGCGCGCGAAGCGGTACGGGACGGAGTAATAATGACGCTCGATCTCGACATGATAGTCGAGGCCGGCGCGACGACGGCGCCACTCGGCATAGACGTAGCGTTCCGCCGGCAACGCCTTGAGCGCGGGCTTGTCCAACTCCTCGAACAGTTGCCGCCGGGTCTGGTTGAGGCGCCGCAAGACGCGATTGTCGTTGAGGTCGGCCATGAGCGCGCGGATGGCGGCGTTGAGCTCTGCCAGGCTGTAGAAGGTCCGGCGCCGCAGGCGCCCGAACAGCCATCGTTCGACGATGAGCACCGCGCGCTCGACCTTCGCCTTGTCCCGCGGCTTCCTCGGGCGCGCAGGCAGCACGGCACTGCCGTAGTGCGCCGCCATCTCGGCATAGCTGCGATTGACCCACGGGTCATACAGGCAGGCCTTGATGACCGCGACCTTGGCATTGTCGGGCACGAACAGGCCAGGCGCTCCGCCGAAGGCTTCGAGGTGGTGCCGGAAATTTGGACAGGAGGCTAAGCT
>DATGEV010000318.1:0-9669 GCA_035309885.1 Sphingomonas sp. | reverse complement strand
CTTCCAACACGTCCTATCTCGACATCGACGAAATCGCCGCCGTCACCAAGCGGCCCGAATATGTGATCGGCCTGCACTTCTTCTCGCCGGCCAATGTGATGAAGCTGCTGGAGATCGTGCGCGGCGCCAAGACCAGCCCGTCGGTGCTGGCGACGGCGATGGCGCTCTCCAAGAAGATCCGCAAGGTGGCGGTGGTCGCCGGCGTCTGCCACGGCTTCATCGGCAACCGCATGCTGGAGCCGCGCCAACGGCAGGCCAATGCGCTGATCCTCGAAGGCGCCAAACCCGCCGACGTCGATCAGGTGCTGCTCGATTTCGGCTTCCCGATGGGGCCGTTCCAGATGGCGGACTTGGCCGGGCTCGACATCGGCTGGGATCCGGACAAGTCCGACGGCGCCAACAATCTGCGCGACATGCTGTGCGAGGCAGGCCTACGCGGCCAGAAGAACGGCCACGGCTTCTACGACTATGACGAGAAGCGCAACCGCACGCCGTCGGCCGCGGTCGAGCAGATGCTGCGCGATTTTGCTGCGAAAAAGGGCATCGCCCAGCGCAGCATCGACAGCCAGGAAATCCTCGAACGGCTGCTCTATCCGATGGTCAACGAAGGCGCGCTGATCCTCGAGGAAGGCAAGGCGCAGCGCGCGTCGGACATCGATATCGTCTGGCTCAACGGCTATGGCTGGCCGGCCTGGACTGGCGGGCCGATGTTCTGGGCGGACACGATCGGGCTCGATACGGTGGTGAAGGGTCTCGAAAAGCACGGCTCCCGTGTCGAAGGCTTCCGCCTCTCGAAGCTGCTGGCCGACAAGGCAGCGAACGGCGGGAAGCTGACCTCGTGAGCGCCGATCTCGACGGCTTCCGCACCGAGGTCCAAGCCTGGCTGGAGGCGAATTGCCCGCAGGAGATGCGCTCGCCCTTCCGCTCGGAGGCGGACATATGCTGGGGCGGGCGCCACTTCACCTTCGCCAGCGAGGCGCAGCGGCTCTGGCTGGAACGCATGGCCGCGCGCGGCTGGACGGTGCCCGACTGGCCCAAGGACTATGGCGGCGGCGGCCTCTCGCCCGCCGAGACCAAGGTGCTGCGCGAGGAGATGGCGCGGCTCGGTTGCCGGCCGCCGCTCAATTCCTTCGGCATCTCGATGCTCGGGCCGGCGCTGCTCAAATATGGCAGCGAGGCGCAGAAGCTGGAACATCTCCCCCCCATCGCGCGCGGCGAAATCCGCTGGTGCCAGGGCTATTCGGAGCCCAATGCCGGCTCCGATCTCGCCAGCCTCGCCACCCGCGCCGAGGATCAGGGCGATCACTTCCTCGTCAACGGCCAGAAGGTGTGGACCAGCTACGCCGACAAGGCCGACTGGATCTTCTGCCTCGTCCGCACCAACACGGCCGACAAGCACAACGGCATCTCGTTCGTGCTGTTCGACATGGAGTCGCCCGGCATCTCGACCAAGCCGATCCTGCTGATCTCGGGCACTTCGCCCTTCTGCGAGACCTTCTTCGACGATGTGAAGGTGCCCAAGGCCAATCTGGTCGGCGAGCTCAACAAGGGCTGGGACGTCGCCAAATATCTGCTCGGCCATGAGCGCGAGATGATCTCGGGAATGGGGCTGGGCGGCGGCGAGCTGTCGCTCGGCGCGCTGGCGTTGGAGGCCTGCGGTGCGGAGGCCGACGGGCGCGTCGATGCCCCGGTGCTGCGCGCACGGATCGCGCTGTTCGAGGTGCGCGCGGCGGCATTCCGCGCGATGTCCGAGAAATTCCTCGATGAGCTGAAGGCCCGGCGCGCGCATCCGGCCCAGCCGTCGATGATGAAATATTACGGCACCGAGCTGAACAAGCAACGCCACGAGCTCGCCATGGCGGCGGGCGGATCGGATGCGCTCGAATGGGAGAGCGAGCGTTCGCGTGGCGGCTCAGCCGCGCGCACCTGGCTGCGCACCAAGGCCAATTCGATCGAGGGGGGCACCTCCGAGGTCCAGCTCAACATCGTCGCCAAGCGCATTCTCGAACTGCCGGGGGCCTGATCATGCCGCTCTTCCACACCGATGAGCAAGGGATGCTGCTCGATTCCACGCGGCCCTTCCTCGCCGAGCAGGCGCCGATCGGTCATATGCGTGCACTCCGCGACGCCAAGGACAAGACCGGCTACGCGCCGGCGCTCTGGCGGCAGTTCGGTGAGATGGGCTTCACCGGCATCCTGATCGACGAGGCCGATGGCGGGCTGGGGCTCGGCGCGGTCGAGGCGGGGATCGTGCTCGAGGAGGTCGG
Source organism: Sphingomonas sp. (assembly GCA_035309885.1). GTDB lineage: Bacteria > Pseudomonadota > Alphaproteobacteria > Sphingomonadales > Sphingomonadaceae > Solisphingomonas. The sequence goes on along the minus strand of DATGEV010000318.1, from coordinate 7,402 downwards.
CCGCAACCTGACGCCGTCGCCCTTCCTCTCCACCGCGGTGGGCGCGGTCACCGCGCTCAAGCACGGAAGTGCGGCGCAGCGCGCCGGCTGGCTGCCGCGCATCCTGTCGGGCGACGCGGTGGCGGCGCTCGCCATCGACGAGGGGCCGCACCATCGCCCCGCGCGCACCGCGCTCCGTGCCGAGCGCTCGGGCAACGGCTTCCGGCTGACCGGTACCAAGAGCTTCGTGCAGCATGGCCATGTCGCGGACCTGCTGATCGTCGCAGCGCGTAGCGCAGGCGAGCCGGGTGAGAAGGAGGGCATCACGCTCTTCGCCGTCGAGCGCGGTGCGGACGGACTCCACGCGAGCCCTGAGCGGCTGGCCGATGCCAGCCTTGCTTCGCGGATCCAGTTCGACGGTGTTGCGGTCGATGCCGATGCGGTGATTGGCGAGGTCGGCACCGGCTGGGCGCCGCTGTCGCGCATGCTCGATGCGGTGCGAACCGGGGCGGCTTCCGAGCTGCTTGGCGTCGGCGCTGGGGCGATGGAACGCACCATCTCCTATCTCAAGGAGCGCAAGCAGTTCGGCGTGGCGATCGGCAGCTTTCAGGCGCTGCAGCATCGTGCCGCCCATCTCTATGCCGAGCTGGAGGTGGCGCGTGCTGCGACGCTCAAGGCGCAGCAATTGCTCGACGCGAACGACGAAGGCGCCGAGCGCGCGGTGATGGTCGCCAAGGCGATGGCCGGGCTCGCGGCGGAGCTGGCAGTGCAGGAAGGCGTGCAGATGCACGGCGGCATCGGTATGACCGACGAGTATGACATCGGCCTCTACATGAAGCGCCACCGGGTGCTCACCGAGCTGTTCGGCGACGCCGATTTCCACGCCGACCGCCTCGCACGGCTGGCGGGATACTGAGAGGAGAGCCACCATGGGCGAGCACGCGACCTTCACGGCGATGGAGCAGGGCACGCTGGAGGACTGGCAGGCGATCATGGCCGCACACCAGCCCTTCCAGACCGGGCTTGCGACCCGCGTGCTCGCCCATCTGCACCTGCTCGGCGGCGACTATGGCGGCTTCGCGATCGACCGACTGCAGCACAGCCTGCAGACCGCGACCCGCGCGCACCACGCCGGCGAGGCCGAGGATTATGTCGTCTGCGCGCTGCTCCACGACATCGGCGACACGCTGGGATCGGCCAACCATCCGGACATCGCCGCCGCGATCCTCAAGCCCTATGTGTCGGAGGATCTGCACTGGATGGTCGAGCAGCACGGCATCTTCCAGGGCACTTATTATTTCCACTATCTCGGGCTCGATCGCGACATGCGCGAGCGCTTCCGCGGCCACCCGATGTTCGAGGCGACCGCGCGCTTCTGCGAACGCTATGACCAGAACTCGTTCGACGCCGGCTACGATACGATGCCGCTCGAGGCGTTCGAGCCGATGGTCCAGCGCGTGTTCGGCACCGTGAAGCGATCGGCTTGGATGCGCGAGCCGCAGGCCGCCTGATAACGAGGACCACTGCGATGTTGGCCGCCGAGATGTTCGCGCAGGATTTCGTACCCTTCCCCGATTTCGTGCGCGCCCATGCCGCCGAGCGACCGCACGAGATGGTGATCGTCGACGAGCGCGAGCGGCTCGACTGGCGGAGCTTCGACGATCGCATCGATCGGGTCGCCGCGCGGCTCCAAGCCGAGGGGGTCGGGCATGGCGACGCGGTGGCGATCGCGGGCGCCAACGCCATCGGCTACGGTGTCGCTTTCATCGCGGCGGTGCGGATCGGGGCGGCGGCCGCCCCGCTCACCGCGTCTGCCCCGCCGCAGGCGATCGCGGCGATGATCGCCGATTGCGGCGCGCGCCACCTGTTCCTCGACAGCGCGATGGCGGCGAAGCTTGCCGGAACCGAACTGCCGCCGGGCCTCACCCGGATCGCCTATGACGATGGCGATGAGGGCGAGCCGCTGTCGCGCTGGATGGCGGAAGCAGGCGCGCGGCCCGAGCCGGTGACGATCGATCCTGCCGATCCCTTCAACATCATCTATTCCTCGGGGACCACCGGCACGCCCAAGGGCATCGTCCAGAGCCACCGGATGCGCGCGGAGCATATCCGGCACGGCCGCGCCTGGGGCTATGACGATACCGCGCGCACCATCATCTCGACGCCGCTCTATTCCAACACCACATTGGTGAGTTTCCTGCCGGGGCTGGCGGGCGGCGGGCGCGTGGTGCTGATGGAGCGCTTCGACGCGCAGCGCTTCTGCACGATCGCCGAGGCCGAGCGCATCACCCACGCGATGCTGGTGCCGGTGCAGTATCGCCGGATCATGGCACTGCCCGATTTCGATCGCTTCGATCTATCGAGCTTTCGGGTTAAGACCTGCACCTCAGCGCCCTTTTCGGCCGAGCTCAAGGCCGATGTGCTGGCGCGCTGGCCGGGCGGGCTGGTCGACATCTATGGCATGACCGAGGGCGGCGGCACCTGCCTGCTGTTCGCGCACGAATTCCCCGACAAGCTCCACACTGTCGGTCGGCCCGCGCCAGGGCAGGACATCCGTCTGATCGACGAGGAAGGGCATGAGGTGCCGCAGGGCGCGGTCGGCGAGGTGGTCGGCCGATCAGGCATGATGATGACAGGCTATCGCGGCCTGCCGACCAAGACGCGCGAGGCGGAATGGTATGACGCCGAGGGGCGGCGCTACATCCGCCACGGCGACGTCGGCCGCTTCGACGAGGACGGCTTCCTAGTGCTGATGGACCGCACCAAGGATCTGATCATCTCGGGCGGGTTCAACGTCTATCCGTCCGATCTCGAGGCCGAGTTGGCGAAGCATCCGGCGGTGGTGGAGGCGGCGGTGATTGGCGTGCCCTCCGAGCAATGGGGTGAGACGCCGGTGGCTTTCGTCGTGCTGTGCGATCCGGCGGCCGATCCGACGGCGGTTCTCGATGACGCCAATGTCCGGCTAGGGCGCACGCAGCGTATATCGGCGATCCGCGTGGTCGACGAACTACCGCGCAACCAGATCGGCAAGGTGCTCAAGCGGGAGTTGCGCGGACATGTGTGATCTCACCACGCCTGCGCAGAAGAAGAAGACCCTCACCCCAACCCTCTCCCGCGAAGGCGGGAGAGGGGGAGAGCGCTCCTAGCGCGCCGGGCGTTCGGCTTTCCAGTCGCCATATTTGCCCAGCTCCTCGCGCGCGATGGCGCGGGCGTGGACTTCGTCGGGGCCGTCGGCGAAGCGCAGCGTGCGCAGCGCCGCCCACTGGTGCGCGAGCTCGAAATCGCCCGACACGCCGCCGCCGCCATGCGCCTGGATCGCATCGTCGAGGATGTTGAGCGCCATCGTCGGCGCCTGCACCTTGATCATCGCGATCTCGAGCTTGGCGGACTTGTTGCCCGCGCGATCCATCATGTCGGCGGCCTTGAGGCAGAGCAGGCGGCTCATCTCGATATCGATGCGGGCGCGGGCGAGCCGCTCCTCCCACACGCTGTGTTCGGCGATGCGCTTGCCGAAGGCGACGCGGCTGAGCAGCCGCCGCGCCATCGCCTCGATCGCGGTTTCCGCGACGCCGATGGTGCGCATGCAATGGTGGATTCGTCCCGGCCCGAGCCGCCCCTGCGCGATCTCAAAACCACGCCCTTCACCGAGCAGCATATTCTCCGCCGGCACGCGGACATTGGTGAGCGACACCTCGCCATGCCCGTGCGGCGCATGGTCATAGCCATAGACCGACAGCATCCGCTCGATCTTCACGCCGGGCGTGTCGAGCGGCACCAGGATCATGCTCTGGCTGGCGTGGCGGCCGCCCTCGGGATCGGACTTGCCCATTACGATTGCGATCTTGCAGCGCGGATCGCCCGTGCCCGACGACCACCATTTGCGGCCATTGATGACATAGTCGTCGCCGTCGCGGACGATCGAGCACTGGATGTTGGTGGCATCCGACGAGGCGACGTCAGGCTCGGTCATCAGGAAGGCGGAGCGGATCTCGCCGTTCATCAGCGGCTTGAGCCAGCGATCCTTCTGCGCGCGAGTGCCATAGCGGTGCAGCACCTCCATGTTGCCGGTGTCGGGCGCCGAGCAGTTGAACACCTCCGACGCCCATTCGACCTTGCCCATCTCCTCGGCGCACAGCGCATATTCGAGGTTGGTGAGCTGCGTGCCCTCGAAGACGAAGCTGTTGTCGACCGGCGGCTGGCCCGAATGGGGCGGCATGAACAGGTTCCACAGCCCTTGCGCGCGCGCGATGGGCTTCAATTCCTCGATCACGGGGATCGGCTGCCACCGGTCGCCCTCCTGCGCCTGGGCGCGGTAGTCCGCGTGTCGCGGGCGGATTTGCTCGTCCACGAAGCGGCGCACCGCGTCGCGGAAAGTGGCCTCACGGTCGGATAAGGTGAAATCCAAGGTCGTTCCTCCCCCGTATGCGAGTCGGATTGTTGCAGGTGATCTACCATACTGTGTATTCCGATTTTGGATGCGGCGTCCACTGGGCAGGAAGGATAGGCCTGTTCGGAGCCGTGGGCATTCGCGCAATGGGCCTGTTTTCCGGGGCTATTGCGGATCGTGGCGAATGTTTCGCCAACGAGTTGTAAAATGATACTGATTTCCCTTGACATACCGATACTTGCACAAGGGTGTTCTGATGGGATCCGGCGGTGGCATGTTTGCATCGGACCGACGGCTTTGACCTGATGGGCGGGACGGACGATGAGCGGGGCGATGGATACCGGATATTGCGCTTGTTTGCAGGAGCGGGGCGTTTCGCGATCCATGCGGAGCATTCGGTGATCAAGTCTGGTTAACTGCTCGTTCGAATCGGGCTTATGGCGGCTCCCGATCGGTGCGAGCCTCGATGCCATCCGCGGGCCAGCCCGCGATCATGATGCAAAGTGGCAACAGGTGGATCGCTGATCGTTCCGGGACTGCGGTCGGGCTTTGCTGTTCGACCATACCGGATGTTCAACATGCCTTGACGGGCCGTCAGTCGTCGATCATCTTCCGATCAACAAAAGATGACGCGTACCGAAGTATCGGGCGCGGCAAGTCGAGTTTGCTGCTCAGGCAGTCATTCTCGATCTGGCTACGACAAGAGTCATGAGAAGGGGGGATCATGCAGTCCAGAAGCCACCTGCGCTTTTTTGCGTCCGGTACAGCGCTCGTCATCGCGTTGCACACCTCGTCTGCGTTCGCGCAGGTCACCGCCAGTGCTGCACCCGCGCCGCAGCGGCCCGCTTCGGAAAGCTCGTCTGCCGCGGCGCCCACCAGCGTCGACGAGATCATCGTCACCGCGCAGAAGCGCTCCCAGAATCTACAGGACGTGCCGATCGTCGTGACGACGGTGAGCCACCAGCTTCTGCAGGACAGCGGCGTCAGGGACATCAAGGATCTGACCCTGCTGACGCCGGGTCTGCTCGTCACCTCGACCACCAGCGAAGCGTCGACCACCGCGCGCATTCGCGGCATCGGCACGGTCGGCGACAATGCCGGCCTCGAATCCTCGGTGGGCGTGGTCATCGACGGCGTCTACCGGCCGCGCAACGGCGTTAGCTTTGGCGATCTGGGCAATGTCGACCGGATCGAGGTGCTCAAGGGGCCGCAGGGCACGCTGTTCGGCAAGTCGGCCACCGCCGGCGTGATCAACATCCTGACCGCGGCTCCCAAATACAAGTTCGGGGCGAACGCCGAATTCGAGGCGGGCAATTATGGCGACGTCGGCGGCTCGGCCGAAATCACCGGGCCAATCGTTTCGGACAAGCTGGCCGCCAGCCTCTATTTCGCCGATCGCCGGCGCGACGGCTTCTTCGACGTCAACACCGGCCCGGGCCCGCGCACCTCGCAGCACGACACCAACCGCCATTTCTACACGATCCGTGGCCAGCTGCGCTTCGATCCGACCGACAATTTCAAGATCCGCGTGATCGGCGACTATTCGCGTCGTAAGGAAGAGTGCTGCATCGCGGTCATCACGCGCCCGAGCGAGGGCAACTTCGCCAACAACCTGGTCGCGGCGCTGGGCGGCAATGATGGCGATGCCAATCATCCGTACAAGCGCCAGGCCTATGCGAACCGCCCCGACGGCCAGCGTATCCATGACGGCGGCGCGTCGATCCAGGCCGACTGGGACATCGGGCCGGGCACGCTGACCTCGATCAGCGCCTATCGCGACTGGAAGACCACCGCCGGCTTCGATGCCGACTTCTCGACCGCCGACATCGACTATCTGCCGGCCGACGACAGCAACTCGACGCGGTTCCGCACCTTCAGCCAGGAGCTGCGCTATGCGGGCACGGCGGGCAAGCTCGATTACCTGATCGGTGGTTTCTACTCGCACGAGAAGCTGCGGCAGAACACCAGCATCCTCGTCGGCACCCAGTTCAACACCTATCTGAGCCTGCTCTTCTCCTCGCTGGTGGAAGGCCACCCGGATCCGACCTTCCTCCAGACCGGGCTGACCTTCCCGTTAGTGGGCGGGGTCAATTACCCGGCGAACTCGGGCTCGGTGGATCAGTACCGCCAGACCGACGATACCTATGCGATCTTCACCAACGAGACCCTGCACTTCACCGACAAACTCAGCCTGAACGGTGGTTTCCGCTACTCGATCGACGTCAAGGATCTCAATCAGGCGAGCACGAACATCGGCGGCGGCATCGGATGCACCAAGGCCAATGCGGCGTTCAACATCCTGAACGCGGTCCTCCCGGGCGTCGCGGGACAGCTCGCCCCCGTGAACGCCACGATGTGCCTGCCCTTCCTCAGCCCGGGCTATAACAACTTCAACAACTTCCAGCATGAGCGCGAGCATGTGCCGACCGGCACGGCGAAGCTTGTCTACCGCGTCGATCCCGACTTGATGCTCTATGCGTCCTATGCGCGCGGCTACAAGGCGGGCGGCTTCAACCTCGATCGCGTCCAGTGCATCGTCGGGGATCCCGGTTGCGCGGTCGGCAGTGCCGCGGTCATCACCCCGATCCGCAACACGCGGTTCAGCGACGAGACCAACGACGCGTACGAGATCGGTGAAAAGGCGACGCTGTTCGATCGCAAGTTGCTGTTCAACGTCGCGCTGTTCTACCAGAAGTACAAGAATTTCCAGCTGAACACCTTCAACGGGCTGGTCTTCGTGGTCGACTCGATCCCGCATGTGATCAGCAAGGGCGTCGACATGGACTTCGTCTGGTTCGCGACGCCGCGCCTGTCCTTCCAGGGCGGCGTGACGCTGGCCGACACCCGCTACCACCTCACGACGGACGAACTAAATAACCCACTAACGGGGCTTAAGCACGTTACCGGCTTCCAGGGTTTGCACAACTCGCGGCTGTCGTTGGCGCCGCTGTGGTCGGCGTCGCTGTCGGGCACCTACACGCAGCCGATCGGCGACGACTACAAGGCCCGCTTCAACATGGGCTTCAAATATTCGTC
>DATGEV010000317.1:0-3714 GCA_035309885.1 Sphingomonas sp. | reverse complement strand
GCAGGGCGTCGGCGCCAAGGTGGCGCTGGCCGTGCTCGGCACGTTGCCGCCGGCCGAACTCGCCAACGCTATTGCGCTGCGTGACAAGGCCGCGGTGACGCGCACGCCCGGCGTGGGGCCGAAGGTCGCCGAGCGCATCGTCACCGAATTGAAGGACAAGGCCGGCCCTGCACTGGGCCCGGTGGCGACGGCGGGAGCCGCTCCGGCAGGAAGCGCGGTCAATGATGCGTTGTCGGCGCTCGGCAATCTCGGCTTCCGTCCGGCTGAGGCGTCGGCGGCGGTCGGCGCGGCGTCGGAGGAACTGGGGCTGGCGGCGACGCTCGACGCACTCGTCCGCCTCGCGCTGCGCAAGGCTTCCAAGGCATGAGCCTGCTCGATGGCAGCGCCAAGGAATTGCACAGCGCGGCTGGAGGGCGATCCGGAACAGGCCGCAGCGCTGCTTCGCGCCGGGGCGGAGGCGGGCCTGCCTGAAGCGCAGGCCGCTTACGGTCAGGCGCTGCTCGACGGGCGCGGGGTAGCGGGCGATCCGGTTGAGGCGCTGGGCTGGTTCCGCAAGGCGGCCGTCGCTCCAAATCTCATGGCGATCAACATGGTCGGCCGCTGCTTCGAGAAGGGCTGGGGCGAGGCCGAGGACCGCGCCGAGGCCAGCCCGCTGGTACGCCCGCGCCGCCGAGGGCGGGCTTGACTGGGGGCATGTATAATTTCGGTAGTGCGCTGGCACTGGGCGCAGGCGTCGACAAGGACGAGCGCGCGGCGCTGGGCTGGTTCCAGCGTGCCGGTGCGCTCGGCCATGCCTAGTCGATCAACGCCTAGTCGATCAACTTCGTCGGCACCTTCCACGAGGAAGGTCGCCTCACCCCGCGCGATATGGCGAAGGCGGCGGAATGCTACGCCCGAGTGGCCGAGGGCGGTGATTTCCGCGGGCAGTTCAACCATGCGCGCCTGCTCACCGAGGCGGGGCGGGTGGAGGAAGCTGTGCAGTGGATCGCGCGCGCGGCGGAAACCGCCTCGCCGGCTTTCCGGGCGCGGATGAAGGCCTATTGCGAAGCCGCGCCCGTATCGGTGCTCAACGAGGTGGCCCAGACTCTCGGTTGAATCGGGTCCGGCGTGCCGCTCGCACTTGCCGGGTCATCGGCGCCGACCTACCCCTTGGGAAAGGATCGCAAGGGAGCGGGCGATGCGGGCGACATGGATGATGGCAGCGATGGCCTGTTGGGCAGGCGCGGCGATGGCGCAGATCCCGCCGCCCGCCTGCCCGGACGCGGCCAAGGTCTGGCAGGGCGCGCGGCCGGTCGAGGCGGCGCGGAACTTCGGCGCCCATCCCTACCCCGAGCTGGTGCTGGGTGAGCTCGCCGACGTGGCGCTGGTCCCCGCCGAAGCAATGATCCTCGCCGCCCCGCTCGGCAAGCCGGTGGCGCCCGGCGACCGGGGCGGGCTGCTCGGCTTCCATATCGCGCTGACCGGCACTTATCGCGTGGCGCTGAGCGGCAAGGCGTGGATTGACGTGGTGCAGCACGGCCGTTCGCTGCCGTCGGCGGCGCACGCCCATGGGGAGCCGTGCTCGGGTGTCGTCAAACAGCTCGATTTCGCGCTGGCGCCCGGCGACTATGTGCTCCAGCTCAGCGATAGCAGCACGCCGCGCCTGTCGGTGCTGCTGACACGGTTGCCCTGACAGGCGGGTGGCGAAGCCGTGGTGGAACGGCTAGGGAACGGATCAACCATGAACGAACCCGATCGCCTCCTCGCCGCCGAGCGTCGCCCCGAAGATATCGACGCCGCGCTGCGCCCCAAGACGCTCGATGATTTCGTCGGGCAGAAGGCGGCGCGCGAGAATCTCCGCGTCTTCATCGGCGCCGCCAAGGCGCGCGGCGAGGCGATGGACCATGTGCTGTTCTTCGGCCCCCCCGGCCTCGGCAAGACGACGCTGGCCCAGATCGTCGCGCGCGAGCTGGGCGTGGGTTTCCGCGCCACGTCGGGCCCGGTGATCGCCAAGTCGGGCGATCTCGCCGCCCTGCTCACCAATCTGGAGGAGGGCGACGTCCTCTTCATCGACGAGATCCATCGCCTCCAGCCCGCGGTTGAGGAGGTGCTCTACCCCGCGATGGAGGATCGCGTGCTCGATCTGATGATTGGCGAGGGGCCGTCGGCGCGTTCGGTCCGTATCGAGCTTCCGCGCTTCACGCTGGTCGGTGCGACGACACGGCAGGGGCTGCTCACCACGCCGCTGCGCGACCGCTTCGGCATTCCGGTGCGCTTGCAATTCTACACCGTCGACGAGCTGGAGCATGTCGTGGCACGCGCCGCGCGGCTGCTCGCGCTCGATCTCGCCCGCGACGGCGCGACCGAGATCGCGCGCCGCTCGCGCGGCACCCCGCGTATCGCCGGCCGGCTGCTGCGTCGCGTCCGCGATTTCGCGCATATGGCGGGCGACGTGGTGGTCGATGCGAAGGTGGCGGACGCGGCGCTCACCCGGCTGGAGGTGGATGGCCTCGGCCTTGATGCGATGGACCGGCGCTATCTGCTGATGATCGCCGACATCTACCGCGGCGGCCCGGTCGGCGTGGAGACAATCGCCGCCGGCCTCTCCGAACCGCGCGACACGGTGGAGGAGGTGATCGAGCCCTATCTGATCCAGCTCGGCCTGCTCGCGCGCACCGCGCGCGGCCGCTGCCTCACCGGTCGCGCCTGGACGCATCTCGGCCTGCCGATGCCGGCGGGCGCACAGGAAGGCCTGTTCGATCAGCCCTGACCGGCCCGCGCGGGGTTGCGCCCCACAGGCGAGCCGCTAGACCGCGTTGTCATGGGTACCGAGCCACTCGACCAGCCGGCCACGGGCCGTTTCGAGGGAGGCGAGCACCGCTTCCCGTTGCGCGTCTATTTCGAGGACACCGATCTTTCGGGCGTGGTCTATCACGCCAATTATCTGCGCTACATGGAGCGTGCGCGGTCTGACATGCTGCGCGCCGCAGGGATCGACCAGCGTGGCGCACATGAGCAGGGTCTGGGCGTTTACGCGATCGTCGATCTCGCTATCCGCTATCGCCGCCCGGCGCGCCTCGACGACGATCTGCTCGTCATCAGCCGGGTGATGGATACGAAGGCCGCGTCCTGCGTCATTCATCAGAGGGTCATGTGCGGGCGGCTGTTGGTCGCCGACGCGGATGTCACCGCGGCGTTCCTCTCGCCCGAGGGGAGGCCAAAGCGGCAACCCGACGCCTGGCTCGACGCCTTTCGCCGTCTCAAAGGGGAAGAAACGCTATCATGATTCCCAACCTGGCGACCGACGCCGCGACGATGTCGCCGCTCGCGCTGTTCCTCCAGGCCGACATCGTCGTGAAGTGCGTGATGGTCGGCTTGCTCTGCGCCTCGGTGTGGACGTGGGGGATCATCATCGGCCACGGCCTGCGCCTGAAGGCCATCGCCGCCAAGAGCACCAAGTTCGAAAAGGACTTCTGGGCGTCCGAGGATATCGACAGCTTCTACACCAAGCATCGCGCCAGCACGCTGCCCTCGGCCAAGGTGCTGGACGCCGGTGTGACCGAGTGGCGCCGTTCGACCGCGGGCAAGCGGATCGATCGCGACGGCACCCGCGCGCGCCTCGCCACGACAATGGGCGCGGCGGCGGCGGCCGAGGTCGATCGCCTGTCGGATCGGCTCAACATTCTCGCGACCATCGGTTCGGTGGCGCCCTTCGTCGGCCTGTTCGGCACGGTG
>DATGEV010000316.1:0-2681 GCA_035309885.1 Sphingomonas sp. | reverse complement strand
GGCAGATCGAGCGGATTGGGAGCGGGGCGGGGCAAATCCTCGACCAGCCCGACCGTCTCATAGGCGAAATAGCCGACGAGGCAGGCCAGCGCCTTGGGAAGCTCGGCGGGCACGTCCATGCGGCACCGACCGACCAGTGTTCGGAGCGCGGAGAGGCTGTCACCTTCGCAGGGTGCGAAGGCGTGGCGATCCTCCAACCAGCGCGGGTTGATCGCCGCCGTGTGGCCGTCCGCGCGGAACACGAGGTCCGGCGCCAGGCCGATCATGCTGTGGCGCCCGCGCGTGCGCCCGCCCTCGACCGATTCGAGCAGATAGTCGCCGCGTTCCGGCTCCATCAGCTTGAGCGCCGCGGAGACGGGGGTGTCGGTGTCGGCAATCTGTCGGCGCCAGACGAGTGCCGGGCGACCGTCGGCAAGGGCTGCGGCGGCGAGGCGATCCGCCGCCTCGCCGGTGATGCCGGTGCTCACTGGCCGGCGGGCGCGGCGCCGAGCAGGCGCGCGCGCAGCTGTGCGATGGCCGCCTCGTCGCGCTTGGTGCCGACCGCAAGCTTGGCGGAGTTGGCGAGCTGCTCGAGATATTCGTCGTTCGCCGCCTGGACGAGGCCACCGCGCGAGGCGGCAATGGCGGGTACGACCGCCTTGTCGTCGGCGGGCACGGCCTTTTCGACATGAACGACGTACCAGCCGCTGCCGTTGCCGGCGGGCACCAGCTTGGTGCCGCCCACCTGCGTGGTGAACAGAGCAGCGAGCGCCGGGGGCACACGGCCCTGCATCTGCGCGAGATCGACGCGACGTCCGGCGGTCGGGTGAACGTCCGGCAGCTTGACCGGCGCGGCCTTGAAGGCATCTGCCATCGGCGTGCCGTCCTTCATCTTGGCCTCGATCGCGGTGGCGATTGCCTTGGCGCGATCATCGGCGCGCGAGGCCATGAAGTCGGTGATCAGGCGCGGCTTCACCTGCGCGAAGGCGATCGGAGCGGCCGGGACGACGCGCGCGATCGTGAGCAGCGCGTAGCGCTCGCCCTGCTGCACGGTCTGGACGGTCGGAGCATCGTCCGGGTTCGCCTTGAAGGCGGGCGCGAGGAGCGGCTGAACGGCGGGCGTGGGCTTGTAGGTGGGCTGATCGAAGGCGATGCCCGTCGCGCTCAAGGCCGGGGTTTCGACCACGGTCAGGCCATTGGCTTTGGCGACGTCGGCAAAGCCATGACCGGCATCGAGCGCGTCCTGCGTTTTGGCGACGAGATCGGCGAGCGCCTGATCCTGCTTCTGCTTGGCGAGGTCACCGGCGATCTGCGGGCGCGCCGTCTCGAACGGCGTTGCTGCGATATGCTCGACCGCGTTCACCTTCACCACATGCCAGCCGAAATCGGATTTGACCGGATCGCTGACGCTGCCTTGGGGCAGGGCGAAGGCTGCAGCGGCGACGGCCTGCGAGGTCTGCTGTGCGAACTGCGCCTGATTCTTGGCGCCGAGCGCGATGTCCGTGGCACTGAAGCCGGCGGCCTTGGCCGCGTCGGCGAAGCTCTTGCCGGCGGTCACCGCAGCCTTGAAGGCCTGCGCCTTGGCCTGCGAATCGAGCACCACCTGCGACAGGTCGCGGGATTCGCGGGCGGCATATTTCTCGGGTGCGGAGTCATAGGCCTTGCGGATATCCGCCTCGGTGGGGACGGCGCCGGCGGCCACCTGGTCGCGGCCGATCAGCGCATAGCGCAGTGCGCGGCGCTCCGGCATCGTGTAGGCCGCCAGATGCGCCTTGTAGAAGGCCTGGAGCTCGGCATCGGTAGGGGCGGGGCCGCCGCCAGTGAGCGCGGTTGGCACGAAACCGATCGCACCCGTGCGCTGCTCCACCATCAGCCCGGCATAGGGGCGGACCAGGCCTTCGGGCAGCGTCATCGCGCCGGTGGCGGGCACATAGATCATGCGACGGACGAGATCGCCGCCGAGATCGGCGCGCACCTGAGCGTCGGACAAGTGCTGCTGCGCGAGCGCCGCGAGGTAGGCTTTCTGGTCGAACTTGCCGTCGACGCCGCGGAAGGCCGGGATCGCGGCAATCGATCCGTCGATCTGCCGGCGGCTCGCGACGAGGCCCAGTCGCTCACCGAACTGCTCCAGCGCAGTGGCGCCGATCACCTGGTCGACGATTGCGGTGAAACCGCCCTGCGCCACGAAGGTCGCCATATCGAGGCCCGGCTGCTGCTGGGCATATTGGCTGTACTGGGTGCGGATCCGCTGATCCATGTCGGGCGCGGTGATCGTCTGGCGGCCGACAGTCGCGATCGTGGCACCGTTCGACCCACCGCCCATGGAGCTGCCCGGCATCTCATGCGTGAAGACGCCAGTGATGATGAAAGCCAGCATGATCAACGCGAGCAGGCCCAGCGCCAGCTTGGAGGCGAGGGTTTGGCGGAAAAAAGCGATCATGCAAGCCCCGGATATGGATCGAATGACCTTCCCTTAGAAGGCGTAGGCCTGCCCATCAAGCGAGCCGCTGGCGGAAGGGGGCGACGGACGCTATCGAGCGCCGCGATGGAAGATCGATAATCCAAGGGGAGTAGCATGCGCAGGCCTCTAATTGCGGGCAATTGGAAGATGAATGGCGACCGCGAAAGTCTCGCCGAGCTGGACGGCATTGCCGCAGCGGCCGAGGCTCGCGACGATATCGACGTCGCGATCTTCCCACCCT
>DATGEV010000315.1:0-6025 GCA_035309885.1 Sphingomonas sp. | reverse complement strand
GCTCGCCGGCTTCGACGGCGCGGTACTGACCGCCTTGGAGGAGACCGAGACCGCGCTGTCGGCTTACGCGCACGAACTCGATCGCCATCAGGCGCTGGTAGCGGCGCGCGATGAGGCGCAGCGTGCAGCGAACGTCACCATCGCCCGGCAGAAGGAGGGCACGATCGACTTCCTGACCGTGCTCGACGCGCAGCGCACGCTGGCGGATGCGCAGGCGAATCTGGCGGCGTCGGATGCGCGGATCGCGTTCGCGCAAGTCGATCTATTCCGGGCGCTGGGTGGCGGCTGGCAGCCGGCACCGCAGGTGGCTCAGGCGACGGCCGACAAGCCGGCGTCCTGATCCCTCAGCCACGGAGCGCGGCGGCGCGCATGATCGCGCGCGCCGCCAGCGCCATCAGCCCATCGAACTGGGCGTCGCTCGGCACTTCGCCGGGCTCCCGGTCGAGCACGCACAGCGCGCCGAGCGGCTGCTCCTCTTCGCCGATCAGCGGCACACCCGCGTAGAAGCGGATCTCCGGCGGGGCGAGCACCAGCGGATTGCCGGCGAAGCGCGGATCATAGCTGGCGTCGAGCACGCAGAACGGGCGATCCGGTCGCAGCATCGCGTGCGCGCAGAAGGAGGCGGTGCGTGGTGTCTCGCTGATGCCAAGGCCAAGCTCGACCGGGAAATATTGGCGATCATGGTCGACGATCGCGATCGCCGCCATCTCGGTGTCGAACAGCTCGGCCGCCTCGCGGATCAGGCGGGCGAGGGCGGGGTCGCCGCCAGCGCGCAGGAAGCCCGAGGCATCAACCGCGTGCTGGCGCTCGGCCTCGTCGAGCGGGCGGCGGGCGGGCGAGTAGAACGCGGTCATGCCGCCCCCGGCGCCAGCGTCGACGGGCGGCGTCGATTGGGGATCGTCACGAACGGCTCCTGCTGCATGGATTCCTGAAGGTCGGCCCGCGCCACGCGCAGCGCATTCTTGCCCGATCGCTTGACCTCGTACATCAGCCCGTCGGCCGCCTCGACCAGCCGCTCGGGCTGCGAGACCTGGTGGCTGTCGAGCACCAGCGCGCCGACACTGCAGGTTACGTCATATTCGGTCTCGCGCAGGATCTGGCTCAATCGGCCATGGAGCCGCTCGGCCGCGATATCGCCCTGCGGGCAGTTCGGGACAGTGAGCAGCGCGATGAATTCGTCGCCGCCCATCCGCGCGAACATGTCGCCCGCGCGGATCGCTTCGCCGGCCGAATCCGCGAAGTGGCGCAGCAGCACGTCGCCGGCGGCATGGCCGAAGCTGTCGTTGACGGCCTTGAAGCCATCGAGGTCGATATAGGCGACCACCAGCGCGTCGTTGTGGCGCTGCGCCTGTGCCACCAGCGCATCGAGCCGGCGCGTGAAGGCGCCCTTGTTGAGCACCCCGGTCAGGCCATCGACGGTGGCGCGCCAGCGCGCCTGCTCGAGCGCGCAACGCAGGCCGCTGGACACCCCGACCAACAGCGTCATCACCAGACCGCGGCCGGCCATGTTCCATACCTCGGCCGTCACCGTCGGGCTGGGGCTCGGCGGGCCGCCCGCCATGCCATAACCATTGATGACGGCCCCGATCCCGATCGCGCAGAAGCCGACCAGCAGCCCCGCCCGCTCGCCCAGGCACCAGGAGGTGAAGCAGCCGATCATCAAATAGAGCGGCATCGAATTGATCTGGGGTCCGGTCGACGCGGCGAACCCGACGATGCAGGCCAGCCCGCCCAGCGACAAGGCCCAGGCCAGGTTGTGCGGCAGGCGCGTGGCAGTGTCCGCCAACGTGGCGAACAGATTGGCGAGCCGGGACGCGGTGGGGGGCCTGATGGGCACGCGATCCTCCGTTTCGAACAGCCAGCGCGGATGACTGATACTTAAACGGAGATTCAATATGGCCCGACTTAGACGATGGTCTAAGCGTGTTGTCTCTTCAGTCGGCCGTGGATGAAGCGGTGGACGTGCATACGTCGACCCATTCGGCCGCCGTGAGGCAGGCGAGCCGATCGGGTGTGAGCCGCACCGAGCTGGTGCGCGATCCGGCGGCGGGGAAAACCTCGTCGAAATCGCGGAGCGATATGTCGCAATAGATGGCGAGAGGGGTGGCGAGCCCGAACGGGCAGACGCCGCCGACCGGATGGCCGGTCAGTTGCTCCACCTCTTCGGCGCCCAGCATTCGGGGGCGTCCGCCAAAGGTGGCCTTGGTCTTGCGGTTGTCGAGCCGGGCGTCGCCTCGCGCCACGATCAACACGGCCTTGTCGGCGATGCGGACAGAGAGCGTCTTGGCGATCTGACCCGGCTCGACCCCCAGTGCCAGCGCTGCCTCGTTGACCGTGGCAGTGCTGGCACCCTGATCGATGATCGCGATATCGGGTGCCTCCCGGTTAAGGAAGGCACGAACCGAATCGAGGCTCATGGTCAGCCGTTGAGCTTGTCCTTCACCGCCTTGGCAGGCGCGAAGCCGAGCTTGCGCGACGCGGCGATGGTCATCGCCTCGCCGGTGGCAGGGTTGCGACCTTCGCGCGCCGGGCTGTCCTTCACCTTGAACTTGCCGAAGCCGCTGATCGAGACTTCGGTGCCCTTGGCGGCCGCGTCGGTGATCGTGGCGAAAACGGCGTCGACGACCTTGCGGGCGTCCGCCTTCGACAGGCCATGGCCGGCAGCAATCTGCTCGGCGAGCTCGGAATTGTTCATGGAACTCGTCTCCTCCTTAACGAAGGCCAGAGCCATAGCCGCTGGAAATGACGAAGGTCCAGTGGTTGCGCGCTTTTCTGGCGTTTCTTCTCCCTTTCGACGCAAGTTTCATGGTTGACCGGGGATGAAGACGGCCGTGAAGCATGTCGAACGTGTCACCCGCACGGCTGGCCGCACGCCGTGACCGGCCCTGGACGGGCCGGATTGGAGCATATCCCCAGGGTGCGCGGGATCGTTTCGAGAGCCTCGATATTGGTCAGGCCGATTGCCGCGCGCCTGCTTGTGCGGCGATGCGCTTTGTGAAATGAGCGGCCTGTGGCTGTAACCGGACAAAAATTATATCAGCGCGTCGCCGCTGCTATCACCGACGCGATCCAGGGTGGTCGCTATACCCCAGGCGCGCGCCTTCCGGGCGAACGCGACCTTGCCGAGGAGTTCGCGGTCAGCCGGCCGACGATCCGCGAGGCGATGATCGCGCTCGAGATTCGCGGCCTGATCGAGGCCCGTCACGGGTCAGGCCTCTATGTGACAAACACCGCACCGACCGATGCCGCGCCGCTCGAACTCGACGTCGGTGCGTTCGAACTGATCGAGGCGCGCATCCTGTTCGAGGGCGAGACCGCCGCGCTTGCCGCGACGGTGATGACCGAGGAGAAGCTCGCCCGGCTCGAAAGCATCGTACGCGAGATGGCGAACAGCCCCAATCCGGACATGCGCGTCGAGCAGGCCGATCGCCGCTTCCACGTCGAGATCGCTGCTGCGACCGACAACAGCGCGATCCGTAGCGTGGTCGAGATGCTGTGGGACATCCGATACCGCTCGCCGCTCTGCGTCCATATGTTCGCCAAGGCCTCACGCGAGGGGATCAACCCGCGCGTTGGCGAGCATCGCGCGATTCTCGATGCGCTTAGTTCGGGTGATCCGCAGGTCGCGCGCGCGGCGATGCATGGCCATCTGCGCCGCGTGATCGAGGATATCCTGGCCGCCACCGAAATGGAGGCCGTCGAGCGGGCGCGCAGCGAGATCAGCGCGCGCCGCAGCGAGATCGCCCGCCGCATCACCCTCTGACGTAAGGCGTGCTTGTGCCGGTGGGATTCCCTCGGCATAGGCGCCCGCCCCAGCGCCACCGGAGATTCCCATGCACGCCGCCCTCGGCCTCGATTTCGGCACGACCAACAGCGTCGCCGCGCTCGCCGACGCGGGCGGTGGGGGCTCGGAGCTGCTCTCCTTCGCGGGGCCCGAACGCGCCGATTCGGTGTTCCGTTCGGCGCTGTGCTTCTGGCACGACGAGGATGTGAAGGGTGGGCTTGCGGTTGAGGCGGGGCCGTGGGCGATCGCCGAATATCTCGAATATCCGACCGACAGCCGCTTCATCCAGTCGTTCAAGTCGGTCGCGGCGAGCGCCAGCTTCGAGACGGCTTCGGTGTTCGACAAACGCTATCGTTTCGAGGATCTGGGCCGCTTCTTTCTCGGCAAGCTGGTCAGCCATGCGGCCGGCCGGCTGGACAAGCGGCCGGACCGGATCATTGTCGGGCGTCCGGTGGAATATGCCGGCGGGCGGCCCGACGAGGCGCTGGCGCGGCGACGCTATGACGCCATGTTCCAGGGCTTCGGCGCCGAGATCCATTATGTCTATGAACCTTTGGGCGCGGCGTTCAGCTATGCCTCGCGGCTCGACAGCGCGGCGACGATTCTGGTCGCGGACTTCGGCGGCGGCACCAGCGACTTCTCGGTGGTGCGTGTGGCGGCCCCCGGCGCAGCGCGACGCTGCGAGCCGCTCGGCCATGCGGGTATCGGCATCGCGGGCGATCGCTTCGACTATCGCATTGTCGACAAGCTGATCTTGCCGATGCTGGGCAAGGGCACCGCCTACCGATCCTTCGACAAGGAGTTGGAGATCCCGCGCAGCTGGTTCGCCGATTTCGCCGACTGGTCGCGGCTCGCGCTGATGCGCAACCGGCGAACGATGGAGGAACTGGCGCGGCTCCAGAAGGCGGCAGTCGATCCGGTCGCGATCGGGCGCATGATCGCGCTGATCGAGAATGAGCTCGGCTATCCGCTCTACGACGCGGTCGGCCAGCTCAAGAAGGCGCTGTCGAGCGAGGAACGCGCAGCGTTCCATTTCTCGGGCGGCGGGCTGTCGATTGACGCCGAGGTGACGCGCGCCGAGTTCGAGGGCTGGATCGCCGAGGATGTCGCCCGCATCGCTGCGACGGTCGATCAGGCGCTGGTGGCCTCCGGCGTGGACGAGCGCGCGATCGACCGCGTGTTCCTCACCGGTGGATCGTCGCTGATTCCGGCGATCCGGCGCATCTTCCTCGATCGCTTCGGCGCGGAGCGGATCGCCAGTGGCGGCGAGCTCACCTCCATCGCCCACGGGCTCGCGCTCGTGGGTCAGGAGGAGGACATCGCCGCCTGGGCGGCCTGACGTTCCCTCGGTTCACCGGAGTTCCCCACACCGTTCGCCCTGAGCCTGTCGAAGGGCTGCCTTTCTTCGCCCTCTCAAGGGAAGAACAGGGCTTCGACAGGCTCAGCCCGAATGGATGAGACAGGATTAGGCGGGGATAGCCCCGGTCGAAACTACTTCGATCGTGTCCGCCTTGCCCGCGAAAGCGACGCGCTCGCCGGGGTAGGCGCCCATCATCGCGCGAGCGAGCGGTGCGGAAAAGGCGAGGCGGCCCAATGTCGGCTCGGCCTCGTCGTCGGACGGAGCGGGCATCAGTTGCGCGGTGGCCTGACGGGTGCGCCAGTAGCGCAGCTCGCGCAGCAGGCGCGCGCGATCCTCCTGGGCCATCGCCTCGGTCGGCGCGGCCTCCAGTTCGGTTACCTTCGCCTCGATCAGCGCCAATCCCCGTGCGGTCACGAGGTTGGGGCCGGGCGGCAGCGGCAGCTCGAATTTCGGTTCCAGATGTTCGTCATCGCTCTCGCGACGGAACGCCACACTCACGGTCTCTCTCCCCAGTCAAAGAGATCCGATATGGCGGTGACAGGCGCGATCCGCCAGCCTCTCCGAAAGGAGAGGGGCACCCACCCGGCGGGGGGAGGGGGAGAGGCGCCGGGTGGATGCCGGCGCATAAGGCTGCGCCGGGCCATCGGTTCGGGAGCCGCGCGACCGGGTGGCCGCGCGGCGGCCGGATTATGCCTGCGTGGCGGCCGCCGGGATCGCGCGGAAGCTGATCGCCAGGCGGTTGTAGCTGTTCATCAGCCCGATCGCGATGGTGAGATCGGCGAGTTCTGTATCGCTGAACACTGTCTTGGCGGCGTCATAGTCGGCATCGGGAACGCCAGTGGTGGAGACGTTGGTAACGCTCTCGGCCCAGGCGAGCGCGG
>DATGEV010000314.1:0-8096 GCA_035309885.1 Sphingomonas sp. | reverse complement strand
GCGGCGCAGCAGCGCGCGGGACGCGCAGCCGACGGGATCATCGCGCAGCCGTTCGGGCAGAGACGCGCGCGGGCGCGGGCGCACGACCTGGAGGAAACCGAAGCCGTTGACCGCGGTGCGCTCGAAGGGCTGGGGCAGCACCGCGTCGATCGCGGCGGCGGCGGCGGCGCGCTCGGCCTTCGAACCCAGCGTCGGCAGGTCGATGCCGATCGAGCCGCCGATCGCCAGCCGGCGGATCGCCTGCGCCGCCGCGCGTGCGCCCACGATCGCCAGATCGGCGACAGGCAGCCCGCCATCGACATCGAACAGCGCCATCGCCGGCGTGGGGGAGAGACGCAGCGCGCCGCCGGGGAAATCGATGGCGCCGGTCAGTGCCTGCTCGATCAGTTCGGACCAGCCGGCCTGCTCGAGCCGATCGGGCTCGTGCGCGGCGAGGCGGCGGACCGGCGCGCCTTGCAGCCGCTCAGCGAGCGTCGGGGCGGGGCGTTCGGCGGGGGCGTCACTGGCGCGGGCGCGGGGTGGCTTGGGCCGGCCGGGCTCGGGCAGCGCCTCGCGCACGATCTCGACCAGCAGCATGCGTCCCTGCGACAGCCCGCGCGGCACCGATTCGAGGAGGACGTCGCCCTGCGCGGTGGCGATCCAGGCACCGGCTCCCACGCGCTCGCCCAGTTTGGCGGAGACGATCGCGCCGACGCGCAGCCGCTCGTCGAGCCGGTCGACCGCCGCCTCGAGGATGGTGTCATCGGCGACGAGCGCGGCGCGATGTTCGCCGACGCCCTCGTCGAGCCACCATTCAGCCAAGATGGAATCCCGCCGCCGCCAGCAGCGCGCGCGTCTCGAACAGCGGCAGGCCGATCACGCCCGAATGGCTGCCGGCCAGCGCGCGCACGAAGCTTTCGGCAAAGCCCTGGATTGCATAGCCGCCTGCCTTGCCGTGCCATTCGCCGCCGTCGATATAGGATTCGATCTCGGACGGGCTGAGGCGTTTGAACGCCAGCACGCTGGTCGATTCTCGATGACGCGCGCGGCCTTCGCCGTCGATCAGCGTCACCGCCGAATGGACGCGATGCCGCCGGCCGGAGAGGAGCGCCAGGCACTGACGCGCGGTCTGCTCGTCCTCGGCCTTTGGCAGGATGCGGCGTCCGCAGGCGACCACCGTGTCACAGGCGAGCACCATCGCATGGGGATGGCGCGCGGCCACCACCGCGGCCTTCTCGGCCGCCAGCCGCCGCGCATGGGGCAGCGGCAGCTCGCGCGGGCGCACGCTCTCATCGACATCGGCGGGATCGACCGCGTCGGGCGTCACGCCCAGCCGGGCGAGCAGATCGAGACGACGCGGGCTCGCAGAAGCCAGGACAAGACGCATGACGGACCCCGGTGAAGCGACGACCCCCCGGTCGCCCGGCGTTACTTGAAGCGGTAGGTGATGCGGCCCTTGGTCAGGTCATAGGGCGTGAGTTCGACGAGCACTTCGTCACCGACCAGAACACGGATGCGGTTCTTGCGCATCTTGCCGGCGGTGTGGCCCAGAATTTCGTGATCGTTTTCGAGGCGGACGCGGAACATGGCATTGGGCAGAAGCTCCACCACCTGGCCGCGCATCTCGAGTAGTTCTTCTTTCGCCATCAATCCTCTGAAGTCTTCGCGCGCAAAAAGTTGGGGGCGCCATAGCGGTTACGCGCCGCAAAGGGAAGCGCCGCACCGGCGGGGCATCCCGTCGTATGCGGACGCGATGATTGGTCCGTCTGATCGGGGCCGGGCGATTGCCGAGCGACGCGCTGGGGAATATGGCGAAGACACCATGCTCGCCCAGAAGACTCGCTACGCCCTGCGTGCCCTGCTTTACCTCGCCGGAGCCGAGCCGGGCCGGTCAGTGCAGGTCGGCGACATCGCCGCAACCCAGCGCGTGCCCCGCAAATATCTGGAGTTGATCCTGCTCGATCTCAAGCGGGCCGGCTTCGTCAACAGCCGGCGGGGCCCCGGTGGCGGCTATACGCTGGCCAAGGCGCCGGCCGAGATCAGCTTCGCCGAGGTGATCCGCCTGATGGACGGGCCGATTGCGTTGGTGCCGTGCGCCAGCCTCAATTTCTACGAACGCTGCCAGGATTGCCATGACGAGGCGAACTGCGCGATCCGCCGGGTGATGGCCAGGGTGCGCGAGGACGCGGTGCGGACGCTGGCCGGTACTTCACTCGCCGACGCGGCGGCGTTCGAGGCGCTTGTCGCCTGATCCGCCTCCCCCCAAAGGGTGACTTTGACAGGGGGAAAGATTTTCCATATTCTCGACTGGATGACTAGAGAATAGCGTTCGTCCCGTTCACAGGGAGGGATTTGCATGCGCCGCTTCGTTCTCGCCGGCCTCGCCGCGTCTATCATGCTGGGTCCGATTGCGCTCGACGCGGCGGTAGCCCAGCCCAAGCCGGTTGAACTGCTCAACGTCTCCTATGATCCGACGCGCGAACTCTATCGCGACATCGACGATGCTTTCGCGAAGCAGTGGAAGGCGAAGACCGGGCAAGAGGTGACCATCCGCCAGAGCCATGGCGGATCGGGCGCGCAGGCGCGTTCGGTGATCGAGGGCGCGCCCGCCGATGTGGTGACGCTGGCGCTCGGCTACGACATCGATTCGATCGCCGACAAGGCCAAGCTGCTGCCAGCCGATTGGCAGAAGCGGCTGCCGCACAATTCGACGCCCTATTATTCGACGATCGTGTTCCTGGTGCGCAAGGGCAACCCCAAGGGCATCCACGACTGGAGCGATCTGATCAAGCCGGGCGTGCAGGTGATCACGCCCAACCCCAAGACATCGGGCGGCGCGCGCTGGAACTATCTGGCGGCGTGGGGCTATGCGCAGAAGACCTACAAGTCGGAGGACAAGGTCCGCGACTATATGGTCCGGCTGTTCAAGAATGTGCCGGTGCTCGATTCGGGTGCGCGCGGCGCGACGACCACCTTCGTCCAGCGTGGCCAGGGCGACGTGCTGCTCGCCTGGGAAAACGAAGCCTTCCTGGCGGTGAACGAGCTCGGCAAGGGCCAGCTCGACATCGTCGTGCCCTCGGTTTCGGTGCGCGCCGAGCCGCCGGTGGCGCTGGTTGATGCGAATGTCGATCGCAAGGGTACGCGGCAAGTGGCGCAGGCCTATCTGCAATATCTCTACACCCGCCCCGCGCAGGAAATCATCGCGCGCAACCATTACCGGCCCATCGACGCGACCGTGGCCGCGAAGGCGGCGTCACAATTCCCGCGGCTCCAGCTGTTCACGATCGATCGTAATTTCGGCGGCTGGACGCGGGCGCAGGCGGCGCACTTCGCCGACGGTGCGGCGTTCGATCAGATCTTCGCCGCCGCGAAGCACTGACACGCGATATACCATCCGATATGACGAGCGGGACCGGAACACCGGCTCATTTCGTCCTGCTCCGAAGGGGATCTCCATGCGTCTCGCACTTCTCGGTGGTGTTTCGCTCGCCGTTCTTGCGTCCTCGCCCACCCTCGCCAAGCCCGCGCCGGTCTCCAACCGCGCCATTCTCGAGCGGCTGAATGCGCTCGAGGCGAAGGTCGATGCGCTCCAGCAGCGCAACGCCGAGCTCGAGCATGCGCTGGCCGATCAGAAGGCGACGACCGCGGCCGTTGCGGCGCGGCCGGTGCCTCCGGCTAAAGCGCCCAGCGCCGTGGCGCAGGCCACGCCCGCGCCGGCGGCGGCCGCGGCCGCGGCTCCGGGCTCCAGCGCGCCCAAGGCCACCACCTCGACCCAATGGACGATCGTACCGCAATTCGTGTCGCCCGACGGCAATTTCACCTTCAAGCCGCGCGGCATCCTCGACATCGACTATGCCGGTTTCAACGAGCGCCGGGGCGGCTACGACTATAACAACGGCACCTCGTTCCGGCGTGGCCGCTTTGGCTTCGACGGCACCGCCTACAAGCAGTTCGCCTGGCGCATCGAGGGCGAGTGGATCGACAACAAGGCCAATCTGCTCGACGCCTATGTCGCCTATACCGGCGTGAAGAACTTCACCTTCACGCTGGGCCAGCTCAAGGTGCCGGCCGGCCTCGAGGCGAACACCTCCGACTCGTTCAACGAGTTTATGGAGCGTGGCATGGCGAACACCGCCTTTGGGCAGGTGGGCGGCGAGCGCCGTGTTGGCGCCACCTTCGCCTATGCGAACAAGCTCGTCACCGCGACGGCCGGTATCTATGGCGGGGGCGAGGCGGTGGACCGCAACGCGACCACGCCCGGCGAGGTATGGAGCTATAATGGCCGCGTCACGCTGGAGCCGATCAACGATACCGGCCGCCTGCTGCATGTCGGCGCGTCGGCCTATCATGTCGTCGATCTCGCCGCGAACAGCGTGACGCTGGCGGATCGCCCGAATGTGCGCGTTGATGGCGGCAATCTCGAATCGGTCACGATCACCGGCGGCGTCTCCGCCACTGGCGTGAAGAGCGGGGTGAAGGACGCCACCTTCTACGGGCTGGAAGGCGCCGGGATCCTCGGACCGTTCGCGGTGCAGGGTGAGTATAGCCACATGCACCTTGATCGTTATCTGGCCGCGCCGTCGCTCAACTTCGATGGCTTCTACGTCTACGGATCCTTGTTTCTCACCGGCGAATCGCGCAGCTTCAAGAATGGCACAGTCGACCGGCTGCGGCCGACGCGTCCCTTCGACCCCTCCAAGGGAAACTATGGCGCGGTGGAACTCGCTGTTCGCTACGATCGCATCGATCTGACCGATCATGCGCTGTCGCCGCTTAACCGCGAGGGCCATAGCTGGACAGGCGCGGTGAACTGGTATCTCAACGGCAATATGAGGCTGATGTTCAACTATATCCGGTTCACGGGCGAGAATTCGCCGCTGGTCGCGGCACCCGTGTCGATCAACGGTACCACCGCGAAGGGTGACGCCTTCGCAACGCGATTGCATTTCGACTTCTGATGACGCCGCCGGCTCTTCTCGCGCCCGTCGGGGCGAGCCGGCGCCTCAAGGCGTTCAGGCGCACGGCGATGCCGGGGCTCGGGCTCACGCTGGGCATGACGATGCTGTGGCTCGGGCTGCTGGTGCTGTTGCCGATCGCCGCCGTGATCGTGCGCTCGCTCGGGCTCGGCCCCGCCCATTTCGCTACGGTCGCCTTTTCGGCGCGCGCGCTCGCGGCCTATCGGCTGAGCTTCGGCGCTGCGCTGGTTGCCGCTGCGGTCAACGGCGTGTTCGGGCTGCTGATCGCCTGGGTGCTGGTACGCTATGATTTTCCCGCCAAGCGGTTGATCGGTTCGCTGGTCGATCTGCCCTTCGCGCTGCCGACGGCGGTGGCGGGCATCGCCCTCACCGCGATCTATGCCAACACCGGGCTGGTCGGCGCGCCGCTCGCCGTGCTGGGGATCAAGATCGCCTATACGCCCGCCGGCGTGGTGATGGCGCTGGTGTTCATCGGGCTGCCCTTCGTGGTGCGCACGGTCGAGCCGGTGCTGGCCGACCTCGGCAAGGATATCGAGGAGGCCGCCGCCACGCTGGGCGCCAACCGGCTCGCCGTGTTTCGCCGCGTGCTACTGCCCGAGATCGCACCGGCGCTGATGACCGGCTTCGCGCTCGCCTTCGCGCGCGGGGTGGGCGAATATGGCTCGGTGATCTTCATTGCCGGCAACATGCCCTTCCATTCGGAGATCGCGCCGCTGCTGATCGTCACCCAACTCGAGCAGTTCGACTATGAGGGCGCCACCGCGATCGCCGCGGTGATGCTGGCCCTGTCCTTCACCATGCTGGTGGTGATCAACCTCATCCAGGCGCGCGAACGCCGCTGGCGGGACAATCGATGAGGGCCGCGACCACCGAATCGCGCGGGATGCGCAGCCTGCTGATCCTGCTGGCGATTGGCTGGCTGGCGCTGGTGATCCTGCTGCCGCTGGGCGCGGTGTTCGCGCAGGCCCTGGCCAAGGGCGCCGCGCCGTTCTGGCATGCGGTGACGCAGCCCGACGCGCTCGCCTCGATCCGGCTCACCCTGATCACCGCGGCGATCGTGGTGCCGGTCAACGGCGTGTTCGGGATCGCCGCCGCCTGGGCGGTCGCCAAACATCATTTCCGTGGACGCGACCTGCTGGTCAGCCTGATCGATCTGCCCTTCTCAGTTTCGCCGGTGGTGGCAGGGTTGATGTTCGTGCTGTTGTTCGGCGCCAATGGCTGGTTCGGACCGTGGCTGATGGCGCATGGCGTGCGCATCATGTTCGCGGTGCCGGCGATCGTGATCGCCACCGCCTTCGTCACCTTCCCCTATGTCGCGCGCGAGCTCATCCCTCTGATGGTGGCGCAGGGCCGTGCCGAGGAAGAGGCGGCGCTGACGCTGGGCGCCAACGGCTTGCAGACGCTCTGGCACGTGACATTGCCCAATATCCGCTGGGGGCTGCTCTATGGCGTGCTGCTCACCAATGCGCGCGCGATGGGCGAGTTCGGCGCGGTGTCGGTGGTGTCGGGCCATATCCGCGGCCTCACCAACACCATGCCGCTGCACGTCGAGGTGCTGTACAACGAGTATAATTTCGTCGGCGCCTTTGGCGTCGCCTCGCTGCTGGCAGCGCTGGCACTGGTGACGCTGGCCGCGAAGGCCTTGCTCGAATGGCGCCATCGTGATGCTCTCGCCGCGATCGGGCACTGACCGGACGCGCCAACGGATGACCAGATGACCATCACCATCGAGACTATCGTCAAGACGTTTGGAACGAGCTCGGCGCTCAACGGCGTGAGCCTGGCTATCCCCGAAGGCGCGTTCGTGGCGCTGCTGGGGCCATCGGGCTCGGGCAAGACGACGCTGCTGCGGATCATCGCCGGGCTGGAGACGGCCGATTCGGGCCATGTCCGCTTCGGCGGCGAGGATGTCACCGAACTGCCCGTACAGCACCGCCATATCGGCTTTGTGTTCCAGCATTATGCTCTGTTCCGCCACATGACGGTGGCGCAGAACATCGCCTTCGGGCTCACCGTGATGAAGCGCAGCCAGCGTCCGTCCAAGGCCGTGATCGCCGCGCGCGTGGCCGAGCTGCTCGAACTGGTGCAGTTGCCAGAAATGGGCGGGCGCTTCCCCTCGCAGCTGTCGGGCGGGCAGCGCCAGCGTGTGGCGCTCGCCCGCGCGCTCGCCCGCGAGCCCAAGATCCTGCTGCTCGACGAACCCTTCGGCGCGCTCGACACCAAGGTGCGGCGCGAGCTGCGTGTGGCGCTGCGCGAGATCCACGATCGGGTCGGGCTCACCTCGATCTTCGTCACGCATGATCGCGAGGAGGCGTTCGCGCTCGCCGACACGGTGGCGATTCTGGCGGCCGGCCGCGTCGAGCAATATGCCCCGCCCGCCGAGATCGAGCGGGCGCCGGCCAGTGATTTCGTCCGCGAATTCGTGATCTGAGCGGGGGGCTCAGCCCCCCGCCCCGTCCTCGCCGTAGCGCAAGCCGATCCACAGCGTGCGTGGGCTGGCGCGTTCGACGATGTCGGCGCCGGAGATGCCCGCCTCGACGCGTGTGTTGGATAGATTTTCGGCACGCGCCTGGAGCGCGAAGCCGTGGCCGATCGGCACCTGCGCGATCGCGTCCAGCGTTACCGCGCCCTTCAGTGTCTCGGTGTTGAGATCGTCCTCATATTGCGGGCCGATAGTGCGCAGCGTGGCGGCGAGGCGCACGAAGCGCGGCGCCCAGCCGATCGTCGCCGAGGCGGAATGCCGTGCGGTCTGCGCGGGGCGCCGCCCGTCGAGCGGCAAGCCCGGGGCACGGACATGCGCATCGGTATAGGCGTAGGAGGCGCTGAGACTCCACAGCCCGAGCGCCAGCCGCGCATCGAACTCCGCCCCCCTCGAAACGATCGCCTGCAGATTCTGCCGCATCAGGGTGCGCGCGCCCCCGGGCGCAATGGCGAGCGCGACGTTGCCGATCGCGTCCTCCAGCCGGTTGGCGAAGACGGTGGCGGAAAAATGCAGCGTGGTGAGCGGATCATAGTCGATGCCGCCATCGATGCCGCGCAGCCGTTCGGGGTTCAGCAGCGGGTTGGCCTGCGTGGTATTCTGCCCGACGCGAAAGCCGCGATAGAGTTCGTTGAGCGTCGGCAGACGCCAGCCGAGATAGG
>DATGEV010000313.1:0-5894 GCA_035309885.1 Sphingomonas sp. | reverse complement strand
GACGGCGTCGTCAAGAACATCACCGATTACGGTGCGTTCGTCGACCTCGGCGGCATCGACGGCCTGCTCCATGTCACCGACATGAGCTACAAGCGCGTCAACCACCCGTCGGAAGTCATCAACATCGGTGACACCGTCAAGGTGCAGATCATCCGCATCAACCGCGAGACGCAGCGCATCAGCCTCGGCATGAAGCAGCTCGAGAGCGATCCGTGGGAAGGCGCGTCGGCCAAGTATCCGGTCGGCGGCAAGTTCTCGGGCCGTGTGACGAACATCACCGAATATGGTGCGTTCGTTGAGCTCGAAGCCGGCATCGAAGGCCTGGTCCACGTCTCGGAGATGAGCTGGACCAAGAAGAACGTGCACCCGGGCAAGATCGTCTCGACCTCGCAGGAAGTCGACGTGGTCATCCTCGAGGTGGACGAGGACAAGCGCCGCATCTCGCTCGGCCTCAAGCAGGCCCAGCAGAACCCGTGGGAAGCGTTCGCCGACAAGCACCCGATCGGCTCGACCGTCGAGGGCGAAGTCAAGAACGCCACCGAGTTCGGCCTGTTCATCGGCCTGGACGGCGACGTGGACGGCATGGTCCACATGTCGGACATCGCCTGGGGCGTGACCGGCGAGGAAGCTCTGGCCATGCACCACAAGGGCGAGACCGTGCAGGCGGTTGTGCTCGACGTGGACGCCGAGAAGGAGCGCATCTCGCTCGGCATCAAGCAGCTTGAGCGTGGCGGCGTCGCCGCTGGCGGTGCTGCTGCCGGTGGTGCGACCAGCGGTTCGGGCGTCAACAAGGGCCAGACCGTCACCGTCACCGTGCTCGCGATCGGCGATGCCGGCCTCGACGTGCAGATCGGCGACGATGGCGCGACCGGCTTCATCCGTCGTGGCGACCTTGGCCGCGATCGCGACGAGCAGCGCGCCGAGCGTTTCCAGGTCGGCCAGAAGTTCGACGCGATGGTGACCGGTTTCGACCGCTCCAAGAAGCCGACCTTCTCGATCAAGGCGCTCCAGCTCGCCGAAGAGAAGCAGGCGGTCGCGCAGTACGGTTCGTCCGATTCGGGCGCGTCGCTCGGCGACATCCTCGGCGAGGCCCTCAAGGCCCGTCAGGAGAACCAGTAAGATCGGACGCCGTCTTCCCGGGTCGCAGGATCCGGGCGGGCGGCTCCTCCCCGATCGGGCGTTTCGACGCCGAAACGAGGCCTCTTCCCGTCTTAGGACAGGTGGAGGCCTTTTTTCATTCCTTTTCACCCGCTTCCCACTCCGCTGGGGGGCGTGACATTGATCCGGTTTTATGGAATTGGATGTCGAACGGCTTTGGGGGGCCGGTCGACAGGGTAGCAAAACCATGATCCGATCCGAATTGGTGCAGCGGGTGGCCGAGGCCAACCCGGACCTGCCAGCCAAGGATGTCGAACGGCTGGTGACCACGATCTTCGAGGCGATCAGCGCGCATCTGGTCGCCGGCGGTCGGGTGGAGCTTCGCGGCTTCGGCGCGTTCTCGACACGAGCCCGTGATGCCCGCACCGGTCGCAACCCGCGTACCGGCGAACCGGTCGAGGTGTCGGCCAAGCGCGTGCCCTATTTCAAGCCCGGCAAGGAAATGCGCGAACGCCTCAACGTCTGAAGCCCGCGCGATCGGGGCTTGACCTAAGCTCAGCCGGCGCCTTTGTGGCGCCCATGCGGGCGTGGCGAAACCGGTAGACGCAGCAGACTTAAAATCTGCTTCCCCTGGAGTGCGGGTTCGAGTCCCGCCGCCCGCACCATCAGCTGAGCCTCGCTGCCCGAACAGGCCGGTACTCCACGGCTCCGGGAAGTGTGAGGGGCCGACAGGCCGCGCGTGCCCACATCGCTACGCCCCCCTCTCGCCCGGACCGGGCCGTCCTAGCTAGAAGGCCGGGCCAGCGCCCTCGCCAGTCACTCGGCGATCGCGAACACGAGGACGGCAGCGGTGATCGCCAGGGAGGCGAACAGCAGCCCGAACTTGGCGTATGCCGACACTCCCTGCGCCGAACTATATTCGCTGGGATCCTCGGTAGACATGGTTCGCCTTTTTCCGACTCCCGACTATACGCCCTTTGGCCGCGCACCGCGCCCGAATGCGACGAAGCACCAGACAGCCCTCATCCCCGCAAATGGCGCCCGCCACTGGCGACATCAACGACCGATACACTAATCGAAGTCCGACGAAGCGTCATGAAGTCCGGCAGTGTGTCAGATCATGAGTCGACACAGCGAATTTATGCCGGAGGAAGTGCATCCAAATTCGATCGAATTCGTTGCATTATCTTCGAAATACGGTTCATGCAGGCCTCGTTGCCGACGTCTGTCGGGCAGCACGGCTTGAGGGCGGACCGGAGTGGGTTCGCGCATGAGCTTTTGACGGTAGGTTGTGTCTGTTGCGCTGCGTTCCGATCACCCCCTCCAGGAGGACGTCAGCCGTAAAGGATATGGCGGAATTCGTGCGGATGGAGCTTGCCGGCGAACTCGCAGCCCGCGGCGATCCCGTCGTACCAGACGACCCGCGCCATGAAGGGGCCATACCCACCCACCTTGAGCCAGATCACGCTTTCCGGCGACAATGGCTCCTCGACCACGGCGCGGAACCCCGCGCGCGAAAGGTCGGTCACCACGGCCGGCACGCAGTCGGACCCTGCGGACTCAATCTCTCCGTCGCGATGCGCGAGCTGTCGCGCCTCCCGGCGGCCATCTGATACCCTGTGTAGTTGGATCTCGGCCTGCATCGAACCGCACCTTGTCCCACCTTGATGGGGATAGATTAAAGTACATCCCGTAAACCATTGATGAATCCTGCTCTCTTCCCCGGGGAGCCCGGTCGTGGCACCTCGGAGGGGTGCCGCCCCGCCTCCCCTTGCCAGCATGCGCCCGATGGATCCGGTGGGCAGGTGGCGCTTGCGGCAATCCGCACGCACCGTACCTTGCGACTCGCACCATGACCGCCCGCAGCCGCCATCGTTCAGAAGCCGCCACCATCGCCCTGCTGGCGTTGACGCTGCTCGGCGGCTGCGATCGCCGCCATCGCCATGGCCCGATTGAGGTGAGCGTGATCGGGGCGCCGCTCGGCACCATCCGCCCGAATCCCGACCGCCTGCCGCTCGACGCGCCTGCCGCCGCGCTAATCGAAGCGACCGGACAGGGGCTCGTCCGCTTCGACGCGAGCGGGCAGATCGTGCCGGGGGTGGCCGCGCGCTGGATTGTCGCGGACAATGGCCGCAGCCTGATCTTCCGCCTGCCCGATCTGCCTGCGCCGGGCACGCGACCGATCGATGCCGCCGATGTCGCCCGCCGTATCCACGCGGCCATCGCGCCCGACAGCCGCAACCCACTGAAGCCGCTGCTCGGCGCGATCGACGAGGTGAACGCGGTTACTCCGCAAGTGATCGATATCGAGCTCAAGGCGCCGCGCCCCAATCTGCTCCAGCTCTTCGCCCAGCCTGCGCTGGCGATGGGGGGCGTGCATCGCGGCCCCTTCGCTATCACGCTCGCCGCCGGCGGCGTAGCGGCATTGCGGCCCCTCGCCGATCCCGACAGCGATCCGGACGATCCGACGGTGCCTCGGCCGCCGATCGTGCATCTGCGTGGTGAGCGCGCGACCACGGCCGTCGCCCGCTTCGTCACCGGCGAATCCCGCCTGCTGCTCGGCGGCCGCTTCCAGGATCTTCTGATCGCGCGTGCCGCCTCGCTGCCGCGCAATGCCCTGCATTTCGATCCCGTGCGGGGGTTGTTCGGGCTGACCTTCGTCAACGGCGGCAAGGGCCTCGTCGCCACCGCCGACGGCCGCCGTGCGCTGTCGATGGCGATCGACCGGGATCGCATCCAGCGCCTGTTCGATGTCCCCGGCTGGCAGCCCGCCGCCACCATCGTCGCCCCCGGCACGCCCGAGGTGCCGCAGCCGGCGACACCATCCTGGACATCGCTCGCCATGACAGACCGCACTGCCCAGGCCGGGCAGATTGTCGCGCGCTGGCGGCAGGGTCATGGCGGTGCCTCGCCTCCTCTGCTGCGTGTCGCGCTCCCCAACGGCCCGGGCGCGCGAATCCTGTTCGCCTCGATCCTCGCCGACTGGCGTGCGATCGGCGTCGATGCGGAGGCGGTCGCACCCGACGCGCCCGCCAACCTGCGCCTGATCGACGAGGTGGCCCCCGCCGACATCGCCAGCTTCTATCTGCGCGCCTTCGCCTGCGAGCGGCAGGTGCCCTGCTCCGACGTCAGCGACCGGATGCTCGGCGAAGTACGCGACGCGCCGTCGCTCGACGAACGCAATGTGCTGCTGATGCAGGCCGATGCACTGATCACCGATACGGTGCCCTTCATCCCGTTGGGCATGCCGATCCGCTGGTCGCTGGTGTCGCCCGAGCTCAATCTCTACCGCGACTCCCCGCGCGGCCTGCATCCGCTGAGTGAACTTCGCACGCCTCCCAAGCGCTGAACCCGCAGAGGATACGATGCCGATGACGGACCCTTTCGACCGGCTGGCCGACCACGTGCCCGGGCTGGGCCGCGATCCGGAATCGGTGCGGCGGCGCGTCGAGCATGCCGAGCGGTTGCTGGAGGGGCTGTTCATCGTGCCAGTGATCAACCGCCCGATCGGGCTGGACGTAATCCTTGATGCGGTACCCGGCGTCGGCCCGGCCACGGCGGCGGTGCTCGGCGGATGGATCGTGTGGGAGGCGCGCAACCTCGGCATGTCGCGCTGGCAGATGGCGCGCATGGCCGGCAATGTCGGCATCGATCTGGTGCTGGGCGCGATCCCCTGGATCGGGGCGATCCCGGATTTCTTCTTCCGGTCCAACACGATGAATCTGAAGATGATCAAGCTGCACCTCGATCGCCACCACCCGCGGACGGCGACGATCGAGGGTAAAGCACTCCCCGCCCGGCGTTAGAAGGGCGCCTGCACCTTGATCCGGTCACCCGGCTGCGCGCCGCCCTGCCCGGCCGGGCAGGCATGCGGTCGCTTGTCGAGGCCGAGGCAGAGCCACACCTCCTCCAGCCAGCCGCGCTTGTTGATGTTGAGGCGCATCATGTCCGCGCTCATGCCCGGATTGGCGCCGGCGAAGGCCGACTGGAACTCGCCCGCTGTTAACCCGCGCCGGTGGGCCAGCGCGGTCATGTCTGGCGTGCGGATGGTGCCGTAGATCCGGTCCTCCTCGGTGAAGTAGCGCACCGGATCGTCGGTCATGCAGCTGCCATGCTTGGCCCATTCGTGCTGGAGCAGCTGCGCCGAGGGCGTGGTGCCGATGCCGACGCGGATCTGCGCGTCGGTGAGGATCTCGACCGGCTTGCAATATTGCGGCCAGCGGTTCAGCCCGTCGCCGTCGGGCCAGAGCCCGTGCAGCGTGAAGCCGCTGCGCGCCGCCCGGCTGCTGCACTCCGCATCCACCCCCGGCCGGCCGCGCCGCGCATAGCAATGCTCAGGCGTCCAAATCAGCGAGAGTGTGTAGCTGCGTGTCGGCACGTTGCGTACCGGCTGCTCGGCGCTGGGCAGCTCGGCATGGGGGCGGCTCAGCGCCTGCGCGAGGGCTGCGGGTGCGGCCAGCAGGGCAACGAAGGCGAGGACCAGACGCGTCATCAAACTCCTCTGCGGGGACCGGGAAGGATGCCCGAGCGGCGCGGTCGCCCGACGCGAAACCAGCGGCAGGAATCAGGCCGGAACAGGAACCAGATCGAGGCCCCCGACACTGCGAAGGCCAGCAGGGACACCGGGAAGCTACCCAGCGCGAAGAAGCTGCCCTTCACGATCCCGAATCCCAGGCTGGCGCCGGAGATGGCGAAGAACAGCACGATGATCCACCGCGCGAGGTCGCTCGCCCGCCGCACAACGAGATAGAGCAGCAGCAGCTCGATCGCGAGCGCACCGAACAGCCCTATGATCA
>DATGEV010000312.1:0-3297 GCA_035309885.1 Sphingomonas sp. | reverse complement strand
CCGCGTATCCGCTGCATCTCGCTGTCGCGCAATTTTGGCAAGGAAGCGGCGCTATCGGCGGGGCTTGATCATGCCGTAGGCCAGGTGGTGATCCCGCTCGACGTCGATCTTCAGGATCCGCCCGAGGTGATCGGCACGATGGTCAAGCGCTGGCGCGAGGGCAACGACGTCGTCTACGGCGTGCGTCGCAATCGCGAGACCGACAGCCTGCCCAAGCGACTGACCGCCGATCTCTATTACCGCGCGCACAATTATCTGTCGGCGGACAAGATCCCCGAGCATGCCGGCGATTTCCGCCTGCTCGATCGCAAGGTGGTCGACGTGATCCGGATGATGCCCGAGCGTAACCGCTTCATGAAGGGGCTGTTCGCCTGGGCGGGCTTCCGGCAGGCGGCGGTGGAGTATGACCGCGCACCGCGCCAGGTCGGCCGGACCAAGTTCAACTATTGGAAGCTGTGGACGCTGGCGCTCGACGGCATCACCTCGGGCTCGACCTTGCCGCTGCGCGTATGGAGCTATCTCGGCGCTGTCGTTGCGGCGCTGTCGCTGGTCTATGCCGGCTATGTCGCGGTGCGGACGCTGATCTTCGGCGCCGATGTGCCGGGCTATCCTTCGCTGATGGTGGCGATCCTCTTCTTCGGCGGGGTGCAGCTCATCTCGCTCGGCGTGCTCGGCGAATATGTCGGCCGCATCCTGGTCGAGACCAAGCATCGGCCGATTTACATCGTGCGCGAGACGGTCGGCGCCGCGCTCCAGCCGGTCATGCGCTAATGGATCGGGCCATCTATGATCGCATGGCGGAGATCGATGGCGGCCATTGGTGGTTTGTAGCGCGCCGTCGGATCATCTCCGCCCTGATCCGCCGTCAGGTGACGCTGCCGACCCCGGCGACGATCCTCGAGGTGGGGGCCGGCACCGGCTCCAATCTGACGATGTTGCAGTCGCTGGGCCATGTCGACGCGATCGAGCCTGACGCGGGCGCACGCGAACTGGCCAGCCGACGCGGGGGTTTCGAGGTCGGTGGCGGGTTGCTGCCGGACGAGGTCAAGCTGGTCGACGGACGCTACGACCTGATCGTGCTGCTCGACGTGCTCGAGCATATCGAGGACGATGTCGGCTCGCTGCGCGTGCTCCGCCGCAAGCTCGCGCCGGGCGGGCGGATGGTGCTGACCGTGCCGGCTGCGCCCTGGCTGTGGAGCGCTCACGACGTCGCCCACCATCACAAGCGCCGCTACACCGCAGCCACGCTGCGTGCGGCCTTCGCGGCAGGCGGTTTGCGCGTGCGGCACATGAGCCATTTCAACACGCTGCTCTACCCGCTGGTGGCCGCCGCCCGCATTGTCGGCCGGATCACTGGGCGCGAGGGCAGCGACGACGCCATGCCTCCGGCGCCGCTCAACTGGCTGCTAGAGCATGTCTTTGCGGCCGAGCGTTACTGGGTGACGCGCGGCAAGCTGCCCTTCGGTGTATCCTTGCTGGCGGTGGTCGAACCCGTCGACGGGTGAATGATCCGGTAGAGGACGCCAAACTTCTTGCCCTCCCAGATCGGCTGGAGCTCGGGGTCGTTGGGCCAGCGATCGCGCGGCATGTCGATCATCCACAGATAATCGAAGGCGTTGCGCGGGAAATATTGCAGTGCGAGCTCGAGGATCGGCTCGTTGCGCGCACGGCAGTCCGGCCGGCGGACGATCTGCGAGGGGTCGTGCGAGAAATAACGCCCAGCCTCAGGGTAGCGGATGCGCAGCAGCTGCGCGCCGGGCGCCACCCACTGGTCGTTGACGAAGGACTGGCGCCTGACCGTCGCCATCGAGCTCAGATGCTCCATGCGGGTGGTGTACCAGGCGCTGCGGCACGGCACGTTGGCCAGCGCCATCACCCGCGCGCCCATCGGCACCTGATCGAGCGCCTTGAGCTGGGTCTGATAATTGCGCTCGAACTTCAGGAAGGCCAGCGTCGAGATCGTGATCCGGGCAGCGAAGAACAGCAACGCAGCGGTCGCCACCACGGTGCTGATGCGGCGGTTGGCGATCGGGCGCAGCGCCAGGATCGCCATCGCCAGCATGTAGGGCACCAGCCGCATGTCGGCATAGGCCGAGCTCAGCAGCACGCGCGGCAGGCAAAGGAACACGATCGCCAGAAGGATAGCGGCGATGCCGAGGGTCGGTTCGTAGCGCCGCCACGGCTTGTAGAGCAGCCCGGACAGCCCGACCGCGTACAGGATGGCGGCGCCCGCCTGGTCCCACAGCTCGACGCGCTCGCGCAGCACCGAATAGAGCCAGCGCCACTTGAACCACATGTTGAACCAGTCGAACGTGCCGCGCGGCGCGGCCCCGCCCCGCCATGGCAGCAGCAGCAGCGCCGGCGGCGCCAGCGGTAGACAGGCGAGAAATGCCAGCCAGCCGGCCTTCGCCCAATGCTCGCCCGCCTTCCGCGCGCGTACCACCTCGGCGATGAAGCACAGGATGCCGAGCACGCCCCACGCGAAGCTGTGCGCCACCCAGATCAGGAAGCCGACCACGAAGAAGATGTGCGGCCGGTATTTCAATCGCCCGGTGCGCGCGAGGCGGAGCCAGAAGGCGAAGGCGATCAGCATCAGCCCCATCGCCATCGCGAAGTTGATGAAGCCGAACTGGAACGGATAGCCATAGGCCAACGGCAGCGTGAACAGCGCGGTGGCCGGAATGCGCCCGTGGATCTCGCGCGCCAGCAGCAGCAGGCCTGCCACCGTGATCGCCGGGATCGCCATCACGATCAGCTTGACGGCCAGCTCCAGCCCCAGGACCGGCCCGAGCAGCTGGACCAGCAGATCGCAGGCCAGGTTGCCGATCAGTGCCCAGTTGAAGCTGTAATAGTGTGAAAGAAAGGGCGAGCTGTCGATCTCGAGCTGGACGCGATAGCGCCCCATATGTCCCATCAGATCGGTGAGCGGCGGGATCGGTGGCAGCAACAGCGGCACGATCGCCAACACGATCATGGCGTAAGCGAAAGCGCGCTTTTCCCACCAGGCAGACGGATGCGAGGACGACGAGGGTTCGGTCATACGGGGTCTGGCGATAGTCTGCGTCGGGGGCCGGGAGCAAGCGGGGTTCTTGGGCGATCGGTCGATCAGGGGATCACGGCGTAGAGCTTGCCCTCAGTGAGCCCTGGGAGGGTGACCGGGCGGAGCCAGCGGGGCGGTTGCCCCGCCAACAGGCGCGCCGGCATGCCGACGGAGCCGGCGTTACGGTCGCCGGCCATGTCTCCCTCGGTGGGGCAGAGGAAGACGAAGTCCAGACGGCGGTGGCGTGCAATGGCGCG
>DATGEV010000311.1:0-3038 GCA_035309885.1 Sphingomonas sp. | reverse complement strand
ATCGACGGCGTCGGCGACGTGACGATCTTTGGCGCGCGCGACTATGCGATGCGGATCTGGATCGATCCGGGCCGCGCCGCCGCGCTCAACCTGACCGCCGACGAGATCGTGACCGCGTTGCGCGCGCAGAACGTGCAGGTCGCCGCCGGTGCGATCGGCGCACCGCCCTATCGCAACAACGACGCCTTCCAGATCGGCGTCGAGACGCAGGGCCGCCTCACCGATCCGCAGCAGTTCGCCAACGTCGTGATCCGCACCGATCCGGACGGCCGCCAGGTGCGCGTTTCCGACGTCGGCCGGGTCGAGCTCGGCGCTGCCGATTACGGCACCAACGCCTATCTGTCGGGCAAGCCCTCGGTGATCGTCGCGGTTCTGCAGCGGCCGGGCGGCAACGCGCTCGCCTCTGCCATCGCCATCAACGCCGAGATGAAGAAGCTCGGCGCACGCTTCCCCAAGGGCCTGGAATATAAGGTCATCTACAACCCGACCGAGTTCATCAGCCAGTCGATCGACGCGGTGTACCACACGCTCGGCGAGGCAATGATCCTGGTGGTGCTGGTGATCCTCGTCTTCCTCCAGAGCTGGCGCGCGGCGGTGATCCCGATCGTCGCCATCCCGGTGTCGCTGATCGGCAGCTTCGCGGTGCTGGCCGGGTTCGGCTACTCGCTCAACACGCTGTCGCTGTTCGGCCTCGTGCTCGCTATCGGCATCGTCGTCGACGACGCGATCGTCGTGGTCGAGAATGTCGAGCGCAACATCGAGCATGGGCTCTCCCCCAAGGAAGCCTCGCGTGTCTCGATGGACGAGGTGTCGACGGCGCTGGTCGCCATCGTGCTGGTGCTGTGCGCGGTGTTCGTGCCGACGCTGTTCCTCACCGGCATCTCGGGTGCCTTCTATCGCCAGTTCGCGGTGACCATCTCGTCGGCCACCGTGATCTCTCTCGTGCTGTCGCTCACGCTTTCCCCGGCGCTGGCTGGCATGCTGCTCAAGCCCAAGGGCGAGCATGGCGGAGAGGGCGGCAACGCACTCCAGCGCGCAGGCCGTGTCTTCGCCGACAAGTTCAATCGCGGCTTCGACCGGCTGGGTGACGGCTATGCGCGGCTGACGCATGTCCTCGTGCAGCGGCCGAAGAAGATGCTGGCCGTCTATGGCGCGCTGATCGTGGCCACCGTCGGCCTGTTCTGGATCACGCCGGGCGGCTTCATCCCGGCGCAGGATCAGGGCTATTTCCTCGCCATCGTGCAGCTTCCCTCGGGCTCCTCGCTGGAGCGGACGGACGCGGTGACGCGCGAGGTCGCCTCGAAGATCCTGCCGATCAAGGGCCTGCGCGGTGCGGTGATGTTCGCCGGCTTCGACGGCCCGTCGCAGACTGCGGCGCCCAACTCGGCGGCCGTCTACTTCCCCTTCAAGAGCTTCCAAGAGCGCAAGGCCGAGGGCGCCACCTACAAGGGAATCATGGAGCAGGCGAACAAGGCGATCGCCGGCTATGACAAGGCGCGCGTGCTGCTGGTGCCGCCGCCGCTGGTGCAGGGCATCGGCTCGGCCGGTGGCTATCGCATGATGGTGGAGGACCGCGAGGGCCGCTCCTATCAGGATCTCGCCAAGGTCTCCGGCCAGCTCATCGGGCAGGCCAACAAGAGCGAGGGCCTGAAGCAGATCTACACCTTCTTCGAGACGGGCACGCCGCGCATCTTCGCCGACGTGGATCGCCGCAAGGCCGCCATGCTGGGCGTACCGCCGGAGCGGGTGTTCGAGACGCTGCAGGACTATCTGGGCTCGGCCTTCATCAACGACTTCAACCTGCTCGGCCGCACCTTCCACGTGACCGCTCAGGCTGACGCGCCCTTCCGCAACACGGTGGCGGACATCGCCAACCTCAAGACCCGCTCGGACTCGGGCGCGATGGTGCCGATCGGTGCCGTCTCGACCTTCAAGGACAAGAACGGGCCGTATCGCGTCGTGCGCTACAACCTGATGCCGGCGGTCGAGGTCGATGGCGACACCGCGCCGGGCTACTCGACGGGCCACTCGCTCCAGGTGATGGAGAAGCTTGGCGACGCTCTGCCGGCGGGCTACGACCATGAGTGGACGGGCATCGCCTATCAGCAGAAGACGGCGGGCAACACCGCGGGCCTCGTGTTCGCGATGGCGACCCTCTTCGTCTTCCTGGTGCTCGCCGCCCAGTATGAGAGCCTGACGTTGCCGCTGGCGATCATCCTGATTGTGCCGATGTGTCTGCTCGCCGCCATGGCCGGCGTGAACCTCCGGGGCATGGACAACAACATCCTGACCCAGATCGGCCTGGTCGTGCTGATCGCGCTTGCCGCCAAGAACGCCATCCTCGTGGTGGAGTTCGCCAAGCAGGCGGAGGAGCGGGACGGGGTGTCGCCGATCGAGGCGGCCGTCCATGCGGCGCGCACCCGTCTGCGTCCGATCCTGATGACCAGCTTCGCCTTCATCCTTGGCGCCGTGCCACTGGTGATCGCGAAGGGGGCGGGCGCCGAGCTTCGCCAGGCGCTGGGCACGGCGGTGTTCTTCGGAATGGCGGGGGTGACCGGCTTCGGCCTGCTCTTCACGCCGACCTTCTATGTGGTGTGCCGTGCGCTCGCCGATCGCCTCTCCCGCCGCCGTCGCGGTGGGGAGTCGGCGATCCTCCAGCCGGCCGAATGAGGTTTCGAGCGATGACGAAAACCCTCCTCACCCTGCTACTCGCCAGCACGACGCTGACCGCCTGCGCGGCCGGGCCGGATTATCACCGGCCGGTCACGCCGGTGAGCGCCGCGCAACCCTTCATCGGATCGACGAGCCCGGCAGTGGACGCCACCGCCAAGGCTGACGACCAATGGTGGCATCTCTACAATGATCCGGTGCTCAACGGCCTGATTGCGGACGCGCTCGCCGCCAACACCGATCTGCGCGTGGCGGTCGCCCATCTCGAGCGTGCCCGTGCCAATCTGCGTGGCGCGAAGTCGGACCGGCTGCCGCAGACCACGATCAACGCATCGACCACCTATCAGCGCGTGCCGAATTACCAGGTT
>DATGEV010000310.1:0-2497 GCA_035309885.1 Sphingomonas sp. | reverse complement strand
GCGCGCCGCGGGCGAGGCGCTGGGCCGGATGCACGCAGCACTCGGCGATTTCCCGGAACACCGGCCCAATACGCTGGGCCCCGAGGCGTGGCGCACGCTGGCGGCGCG
Organism: Sphingomonas sp.; assembly: GCA_035309885.1. Taxonomy (GTDB): domain Bacteria; phylum Pseudomonadota; class Alphaproteobacteria; order Sphingomonadales; family Sphingomonadaceae; genus Solisphingomonas. The sequence continues at coordinate 2,389 of DATGEV010000310.1, read as the reverse complement.
CTGCGGTGACGCGGTGGAGACGATCCAGCCGGGCCTTGCCGCGCGCATCGCCGACGAACTCGCCTTCCTCGACGCCCACTGGCCGGGCGATCTGCCGCGCGCGGTGATCCACGGCGATCTCTTCCCCGACAATGTGCTGATGCTGGGCGACAGTGTCACCGGCATGATCGACTTCTACTTCGCCTGCACCGAAGTGCGCGCCTGGGATCTGGCGGTCACGCACAGCGCCTGGGGCTTCTCGGCCGACGGCCATGACTTTGACGCCGCCGTCGGCCGCGCGCTGATCGACGGCTATGCGGAGGCGTTCGGCCTCAGCGACGCCGAGCGGGCCGCGCTACCCGTGCTGGCGCGGGGCGCCACGTTGCGCTTCACCCTCACCCGCGCGTGGGACTGGCTCAACACGCCAGCCGACGCACTCGTCACGCGGAAGGATCCCCTCGCCTTCCTGCGCCGGATGGACGCTTATGCCGCGAGGGGCGCGGAGATGTTTGCCCTGTGAGCCTGGATTTGACCGAAGAACTCCCCCTCGTAGCGATCTTCACCGATGGCGCCTGCAAGGGCAATCCCGGCCCCGGCGGCTGGGGCGCGCTGCTGCGCATGGGCGAGAAGGAAAAAGAGCTGTCCGGCGGAGAGGCGCAGACCACCAACAACCGCATGGAGCTGATGGCTGCGATTCGCGGGCTGGAGGCGCTGAAGCGCCCCTGCCGGGTGACCCTCACCACCGACAGCCGCTATGTGATGGATGGCCTCACCAAGTGGATCCACGGCTGGCGCAAGAATGGCTGGAAGACCGCCGACAGGAAGCCGGTCAAGAATGCCGACCTCTGGCAGGATCTGCTCGCTGCCGCCGCGCCGCACCGCATCGACTGGAAATGGGTGAAGGGCCATGCCGGCCACATCGAGAATGAGCGCGTCGACCAGCTTGCCAGCGATGAGGCCGCGAAGTTCGGCCGGCGCTAGCGCCTGAAACGCGCGGGAAGATAACGTTCGGCGTCAATCCCGGCGACCATCGCGTCGGGGATCTGCCCCAGCAGCAGTGCCGCGCCGAGCTTCGCCGCCGCCGGCGCGGTCTGGATACCGAAGCCACCCTGCCCGGCGAACCAGAAGAAGCCCGGCGCATCCGCCGCCAAGCCATAGACCGGCAGGCGATCGGGCGCGAAGCTGCGCAGTCCTGCCCAGGCGCGCTCGACCCGCTCGACCGTCCAGTCGACCACGCCACCCATGCGGTCGATCGCGGTGGCGACGTCGATCTCCTCGGCTGCAGCGTCGCCGGCGAGTGCAGGTGTCTCGTCATGCGGGCTGAGCCACAACCGGCCGCCCGCCTCGGGCTTGAAGTAGAAACGCTCGGCCGCGTCGATCACCAGCGGCAGGTCGGCGGGCACGGCCGGCGCCACGCGCAGCTGGGCGATAGTGCGCCGGTAGGGCCGGATATCGAGCGGTGTGGCCTCGGCGAGCCGCGCCACCTCGTCCGCCCAGGCGCCGCCGGCATTGACCAGCAGGTCGGCTTCGAGACCGATTGCGTCCCCCGCGTCGATCCGCCAGCGCCCGCCATCGCGCAGCGCTACGCGCAGCGGCGCCGCGCAGAACAGCTCCGCGCCTGCTGCCCGCGCCGCGCGGAGATAGGCAGCGTGCAGTGCGGCGACGTCAATGTCGGCGGTGCTCGCCTCGATCAATCCACGCCACGGCCCGGCCTTGAGACCCGGCACCCGCGTGGCGATTCCCGCCTCGTCGAGCGGCTCCAGCGCGACGCCACTGGAGGCGAAGCGCGCGGCGAAGGCATCGAGCGTCGCGAAATCAGCCTCGGCGGCGAGGTGCAGCGCGCCACGCGGGGTCAGGAAGCCCTGCTCCGCGAAATCCGCCGGCGGCCTCGCGAGAAACGCGCCCGATGCGCTGGTGAGCGGTTGGACGTCAGGCCCGCCATAGCTTTCGGTCCAGAACGCAGCCGAGCGGCCGGTCGCATGATAGCCGGGCAGCGCTTCCGCCTCGATGATCGCGACCGAAGCATGTGGCGCGACCTCCGCGGCGAGGCTGGCACCGGCCATGCCGGCGCCGACGATCACGACGTCGAAGCGCCTCACCGGGCCGGCGCCATGCGGTCGAGAAACGCGTCGATGGCGGCGAGCGCGGGCAGCCGGTCGGCGTCGGCCTCACGCAGCAGTTCGTGCCGCGCACCCGGCCAGCAGCGATATTGAGCATGCGGGATCCGTCGCGCGGCGCGCTGCATCGCGTGATTGTCGACCAGCACGTCGAGCCCGGCAGCCAGCATCAGCACCGGCGTCCGTATCCCTTCCAGTACGCCAGGGCGCTCGATCCGGGCGCTACCCGCCATCGCCGCGCCCAGCCAGTTCCAGCTCGGCGGGCCCAGCCCGATGCCGGGCACCTGGCGCTT
>DATGEV010000309.1:0-4575 GCA_035309885.1 Sphingomonas sp. | reverse complement strand
CTCCCTTGCCAGCCCGATCGCGCGTTTCGGCAGCCAGCGTCAGCTGATCGCTCATCGCTCAATCTCCAAATAACTATGTGACATGCCGTCCAGGCCTCCAGGGATGACCCTGTACGACAAGCGGGCGCGCATAAGGGAAATCTTCCGCCGAGTCCATGCGTATGCGCATACGCATATTCCCACGTCCGTTCGGGCTGAGCCTGTCGAAGCCCTGTTCTTCACTTCGGGAAGGGGAAGGGCGGCCCTTCGACAAGCTCAGGGCGAACGGGTGAGGGCGGCCCTATTCGACGCGCTCGGCCTTGTAGCCCATGCGCGCCAGCATCGCCTGCACCGAATCCTGCCCAACGAGATGCCCTGCGCCCACCGCGAGGAACTGCGTGCCGGGCTGCGCGAGCCGCGCCACGATCGCGTCGGCCCAGTGCGCGTTGCGGCGTGCGATCAGCACGGTGCGCAGCGCCTCGGACTTCTTCATGTCCTTGTCGAAGCTGACCGCGATGCCCTTCTCGTTGCCGTGCGACCAGGCGCCCAGCATCTTGCCGAAATCGGCGACGTCGTCGCCATGCTGATCGAGCACGCTTTCGAGGAAGCCGCGCTGCTGTTGTTCGGTCAGCGTGTCGAAGAAGCCGAGCTGCTGGTCCAGCGTTTCCAGCCCTTCGACCGGCTTGCCGGTGGCGCGGAACTGGGCCTTCAATTGCTCCTCGACACCGTCGGCGCTGCTCACCCCCAGCTTCTGCACGGTGGTACCGAACAGCACCATGCCAGCCGCCCAGGTCTTCATCGCGTTGAGCGTCGTCGCCGGGATCGCGCTCTTGGTGATCATGCCGGTGAGCGCATTGCGATATTTGGGGGCAATCCGGTCGGCGAGCGGCGGCAGCGGCGTCGGTGACAGGCCGCGGCGGAGCAGCGCGGTAGCGGATTGCGTGTCGCTCTGATCGATCACCGCCTCCAGCACCAGCCGGTCCGACTGGCCGAGCGCGGCGCGGATCTCCGGCGTCTCCCACTCGAAATGGGGTGGCAACGCGTGGATCGTGCCAAACAGATAGATGGTCGAGGCTCCGCGCGTCAGTTTCCACAGCGCCGGGTGTGCCGGATGGCCATCGGCACGCTCGACCGGCGCCCGCGCGACGAGGGCCGACGGCAAGGCGGGCTGGAGCAGGGCGAGGAGGGCGGCGACGCAGGCACGCGCACGGGTGAGCTTCATGGCCGCCGTCCTACACCCGGCGCGGCGAGGCGCAAGCGTGGCGCGACGAGCCGTGTTTGCGGGCGTGAGCGCGGGGCTTGCTTGACCGGGCGAAAGGGCTGGGCCAAGGCGGGACCATCCGGAATACCGCCCGAAAAAGGGAAGCATGTCACACCAATCCGAGCCGCTGAGCTTCCAGAGGCTGATCCTGACGCTCCACGATTATTGGAGCGATCAGGGCTGCCTGATCCTCCAGCCCTACGACATGGAGATGGGGGCTGGCACCTTCCACCCCGCCACGACGCTGCGCGCGCTGGGGCCGAAGCCGTGGAAGGCGGCCTATGTCCAGCCCTCGCGCCGCCCGACCGATGGTCGCTATGGCGAGAACCCCAACCGGCTCCAGCATTACTACCAGTATCAGGTGGTGATGAAGCCTTCGCCGGCGAACCTGCAGGAGCTGTATCTTGGTTCGCTGAAGGCGATCGGCATCGATTTCATGAAGCATGACATCCGCTTCGTCGAGGACGACTGGGAGAGCCCGACGCTCGGGGCCTGGGGTCTCGGCTGGGAAGTCTGGTGCGATGGCATGGAGGTGACGCAGTTCACCTATTTCCAGCAGGTCGGCGGCTATGACTGCAAGCCGGTGACCGGCGAGCTGACCTACGGGCTCGAGCGCCTCGCCATGTACATCCAGGGCGTGGACCGGGTGTACGACCTCAAGTTCAACGACGAGGGCGTGACCTACGGCGAGGTTTTTCTCGAAAACGAGAAGCAGCAGAGCGCCTATAATTTCGAGATCGCCAACACCGAGGCGCTGTTCGACACTTTCCGCAAGGCAGCCGCCGAGTGCGAGCGCTGCCTCGGCGCCAAGCTGCCGCTGCCAGCCTATGAGCAGGCGATCAAGGCCAGCCACACCTTCAACCTGTTGCAGGCGCGCGGCGTGATCTCGGTGGCGGAGCGGCAGGCCTATATCGGGCGCGTCCGTGATCTGGCGAAGGGCGCCTGCGCGGCGTGGATCGAGAAGAATACGCCCGAGTGGCAGGCAAACTTCCCGGGGTGGGTGGCATGACGGATTTCCTTCTCGAACTCCTTTGCGAGGAAATCCCCGCCCGGATGCAGGAGAAGGCGTCGGCCGATCTCGCGCGCCTGTTCGAGGGCGAGCTGGCGAAGGCCGGGCTCAAGGCCGCGTCGATCGAGAACTTCGTGACACCCCGCCGCCTCGCGCTGATCGCGCGCGGCCTGCCGGCGGCGACCGAGGCGGTGTCGGAGGAGCTGAAAGGCCCGCGCGCCGACGCGCCGGCGCAGGCGCTCGCCGGCTTCCTCGGCAAGACCGGGCTCACCCGCGACCAGCTCGTCGAGCGCGAGGACATCAAGGGCAACAAGGTGCTATTCGCGGTCATCGAAAGGGCTGGTAGGCCCACGCCGGAGGTTCTCGCCGAGGCCGTTCCGTCGATCATCCGCGCCTTCCCGTGGCCGAAGTCGATGCGCTGGGGCAAGCTGTCGTCCTCGTCCGAGAGTCTGCGCTGGGTGCGCCCGTTGCAGGGCATCGTCGCACTGTTCGGCGATCAGGTAGTGCCCACCGCCATCGACGGCATCGAGAGCGGCCGCGAGACCGTCGGCCATCGCTTCCACAGCACCGGCCCGGTGACGATCGCGAACGCCGACGCCTATGCCGCGACGCTGCGGACGGCGCATGTCATCGTCGATCATCTCGAACGCCGCCTGATCGTGCGCGAGGAGGCCGAGGAGGCCGCTGCCGTCGCCGGCTATCGCCTCGTAGAGGATGAGGGGCTGGTGCATGAGAATGCCGGCCTCACCGAATGGCCGGTGCCGCTGCTTGGCCACTTCGATCCGGAGTTCCTGACCGTGCCGCGCGAGGTGATCCAGCTCACCATGCGGACCAACCAGAAATACTTCGCCTGCGTCGACGGCGAGGGGAGGCTCGCCCCGGCCTTCGTCTGCACCGCCAACATCGTGGCGAGCGACGGCGGCAAGGCGATCGTCGAGGGCAATGCCAAGGTGCTGGCCGCGCGGTTGTCGGATGCGCGCTTCTTCTGGGAGCAGGATCTCAAGGTGAAGCTCGCCGAGCAGGCGAAGAAGCTCGACCAGATCGTCTTCCACGAGAAGCTCGGCACCGTCGCCGACAAGGTGGAGCGCGTGGCGAAGCTGGCAGAGTGGCTTGCGGTCGAGGGCATTGTCCCCGGTGCCGATCCGGCGCTCGCTCGGAAGGCCGCTGAGCTCGCCAAGGCGGACCTCGTCACCGGCATGGTCGGCGAATTCCCCGAGCTTCAGGGCGTGATGGGCGGCTATTATGCGCGGGCGGAAGGCCTGCCGGATGCCGTCGCCGACGCGATCCGCGATCACTACAAACCCGTCGGGCAGGGCGACGAAGTCCCCACCGCGCCGGTGACGGTGGCGGTGAGCTTGGCGGACAAGCTGGATACGCTCACAGGGTTTTTCGTGGAAGAGATGCCGCCTAGTGGCTCCCGCGATCCGTTCGCCTTGCGACGCGCGGCACTTGGAGTGGCGAGCCTCGTTCTCCGAAATCAGATTCGACTGCCGTTGCTCTTTGCGACCTATGTTGCTGGTTCAAATGTTGCTTTCCGCAGGCAGAGAAGTCCTCTCCAGCGGATCTGGCCGGCGGTTGATGAGGTTGCACAGCTAAAGACTTCGTTGGGTTGGCAAGAGATTTTTGATCCGCTCATCAAAGCTGCAACTGCACAAGCCAACGAAGATGCCGCGTGGTTCACCATTAGAGCTAAGGCAGCTTCGATTGATCTCCTCGACTTCTTCGCCGACCGCCTCAAGGTCCAGCAGCGCGAAGCCGGCGTACGCCATGACCTCATCGACGCGGTGTTCGCGCTCGGTGGCGAGGACGATCTCGTCCGCCTGCTCGCCCGCGTGAAGGCGTTGCAGGCCTTCGTCGAGACCGAGGACGGCGCCAACCTCCTCGCCGGCTATCGCCGCGCCGCCAACATTCTCAAGGCCGAGGCCAAGAAGGACGGCGGGGAACCAGAGGCCTTCTCCGGCTTTTCCTACCAGCCTGATGCAGCCGAGGCGGCGCTGGCACGCGTGCTCGATGCACAGCTGCCGGTTGCCGAGCAGGCAATCGTCGAGGAGCGATTCGAAGAAGCTATGACTGCGCTGTCAGTCATTCGTCCGACGATCGATGCTTTTTTCGATGACGTGACGGTCAATGATCAAGACGAGACGAAGCGTGCGACCCGCCTTGCTTTGCTTGATAAATTGCGTGTTGCGATGCAAAGGGTCGCCGATTTCTCCAAGATCGAGGGATAGACATCGTGACCAGCGTCCTCTCCATGGCTTCTTCGCCGATCAAGCAACAGGGGGACGGACGCACCGTTTTCCGCTTCGGCGGCGGGGTGTCGGACGGC
>DATGEV010000308.1:0-4862 GCA_035309885.1 Sphingomonas sp. | reverse complement strand
GGACGGGCACGCTCGCCGGGCCCGACACGCGTCGCGGCACGCTCAACGATGGCAGCCGCTACGATCTCAACGATGGGCGCGGTGCGCGTGTCGTCAATCTCGGCGCCAATGCCGACAAGGATCTCGGTGGCGGTTTCCGCGTCCGCGACAAGCTGAGCTGGCTCGAAGGTCATGCCGACACCACCGGCCTCGTCTCCGGCGGCACTACACCCGAAAGCGCGATGACCTATGCGCAGGGTAAGGGCGGCGCGATCGCTTCGCTGACCTTCGCCGATGACGGCACGCCGGCGTCTCCCGATCAGGCCGTGGTCGAGGCGGGCGTGTGGCGGGTGCGCAAGCGGATCGAGGCCTTCGTCAACGACGCGACGCTCGAATGGAAGGCGGGGCCCAGCAAGGCGACCGTCGGCGTCTATTCCACGCATTATTCCTCGCAGGACCGCTGGAACATCGGCAACAGCCTGTTGCTCACCGCGACGCCCAATGCCCGCCGGCTCGATCTGGTGCTGGGCAATGGTGCGATCGTCACGCGTGACGGCTTTGCGAGCGGATCGAGCTTCGACGTCAACGCGCGCTACACCGGCGACGATGTCGCCTTCTACGGCGTCGACGAGGTGCAGCTGACTGACGCGCTGCGCGTCGATGGCGGCGTCCGCTACCAGCATCATTCGGTCGACGGCACGCTGGAGAATAATGGCACGGCCGGCCCCGGCGGCCTCGATGGCGATCCGCGGACGCTCTACGACAATGACGACGCCGTGCTTGCCGGCACATTCTCGCGGATTCGCTATCGCAACGACGCCTGGTCGTGGACGGCGGGCGCCAATTACGATGTCACCCGGCAGATCGGCGCCTTCCTGCGCTACAGCCGGGGCCACAGCTTCCCCTTCTTCGACAATCTGCGAGACGGGATCGACGTGGCGCCCCGTGTCGACACCTATGAGGCGGGGGTCAAGATCTCGACCGATCCGCTCGGGCTCTACGCCACGCTGTTCCGCAACCGCTTCCGGGGCCTCGCCACGACCGTCATCACCAACGGCGCGCCGATCGCCTCGATCGGTGGCGCGCACGCGACGGGTGTCGAGCTGGAGGGCGTGCTGCGGCCGTGGGCGGGGGCGTCGATCACCGTTTCGGGCACCTGGCTCGATGCCCATTATCACCACTTCTTCACCGATGGCGGGCGGACCGATCTCAGCGGCAATCGCGTGCAGCGCCAGCCGGTGTGGCAATGGCGCGTCTCGCCCGCTTACGAATTCGGTTTCCGGCGCGCCAAGGCGACGATCTACACGACGCTCAGCTACACCGGGGATCGCTTCTCTGACGTGCAGAACGAGCAGCTGCTGCCACGTTTCACCAAGTGGGACGCCGGCGTCACCATGGACGTCACGCCGCGCGTCCGGCTGCAGGTGGTAGCCGACAATCTCACCAACGCGATCGGCCTGACCGAGGGCAATCCCCGCGCGCTCGGATCACAGGGAACAGGCGCGATCTTCGCGCGTCCGATCCTCGGCCGGTCGGTACAGTTTAACGCCAGCTACAGGTTCTGATCGATGATCCACCATCGACCCTTGTCGCCGCACCCACCTTGAAGCCGGTCTCCCGGCGGACGGCCACCCCGCGGCCAGAGTAGTCGCACCGCATAAACAGAAATCAATCCAGGAAGGAAATATCGTGGCACAGATCAAACGATCGAAAATCGCATCGGCAGCGTTGACGCTGCTCTCCGGCACGGCGCTGGGCTGGACCAGCGGCGCAGTCGCGCAGACCAGCGGTGCGGTCGCCCAGACCACCGACGCGGCGCCCGTAGCGGCCGCCCAGGCTCCCGATGCCCCGACCGGCGTGCCGAACCAGGCGCAGGAAATCGTCGTCACCGGCAACGCCAACCGCCTTGGCCTGCGCAAGCTGGACGCGAGCTACTCGATCTCGACCGCCACGGCCGAGCAAATCCGCGAGGTCCAGCCGATCTCGACGGCCGATCTGCTCAAGATCGTGCCGGGCGTGTGGGTGGAAACCTCGGGCGGCGAGACCGGTGCCAACGTCTTCATCCGCGGTTTCCCGTCGACCGGCGACGCGCCCTTCCTCACCGTCGAGATGAACGGATCGCCGATCTTCGCGCCTTCCTCGCTGTCGTTCCTGGAGGACAGCTCGCTGTTCCGCATCGACGACACGGTGGAGCGCGTCGAGGTACTGCGTGGCGGCCCGAGCCCGATCTTCGCCAATGGCCAGCCCGGCGCCACCACCAACTTCATCCTGAAGGAAGGCACGCAGGATCCGCATCTCAGCATGCGCGCCACCTACGGCACCGAGGGCATGTATCGCGGCGACGTCGTGGCGCAGGGGCCGATCGACCAGAACACCACCTTCATGCTTGGCGGCTTCTATCGCTACAGCAAGGGGCTGCGCCACACCGGCTTCACCGGCGATCTCGGCGGGCAGGTGACCGGCAGCATCACGCACAAGTTCGATAACGGCAAGCTGACCGTCTATGGCCGCTACCTCGACGACAAGAACGCCTTCTACACGCCGATGCCGGTGCTGGAGGATGCGGGTGGCAAGTTCCACACCATCCCCGGCTTCGACGCGCGCGACGACACGCTGGTCGGCAAGGAAATCGAACTCACTCAGATCGAAATCGCGCCGGGCATCAACGGCGGCCCGACCCAGAAGAAGAGCATCGATCTCTCGAAGGGCCGCGGCGCGCGCATCTACACGTTCGGCAGCACGTTCAGCTATGACTTTGGGCTGTTCCAGCTGCAGAACAACGTCAACTTCACCAAGGGCCAGGCCAACACCTACGCGCTGTTCACCGGCAGCAACCCGCAGAGCGCCGGTCAGTATATCGCCGATCAGCTCGCCGCCCCCTATGGCGTGGGCGCGACCGGCGGCTCCGTCACCTTCGCCAACAGCGGTGCGGCGGTCGATCCGAACCAGCAGGTGATCCAGGCCGGCATCTGGTCGGTCGAGAAGCACATCAAGAGCTTCACCGACGAACTCAAGCTGTCGCGCGAGATCTTCTCGGGCAACACGCTGACGCTCGGCGGCTATTATGCCCATGTCACCGATCATGACCTCTGGTACCTGGGCAACAATGTGCTGCTGGCGCTCGAGCCGCAGGCGCGTGTGCTGAATGCGACGCTGAACAATGGCGCGATCCTCACCCGCAACGGCTTTACCTCAGGCCCGACTTTCGACGTCAACAACAGCTACAAGAGCGACAATGTCGCCGGCTACGTCGCCGACGAGTGGAAGATCGGCAAGTTGCGCCTCGATGGCGGCGCGCGGGTCGAGCACACCAAGATCAAGGCGACGATCGAGGGTTTGTCGACGGTTGATCTCGATGGCAATCCGCTCACCGTCTTCAACAACGGTGCGACCATCCTGAACGGCACCTTCACCCGAGCCGACTACCACAAGACCCAGGTGTCGTGGACGGCGGGTGCCGACTATGCCTTCACCAACCATCTGAACGGCTTCCTGCGGGCCAATGGCGGCGCGTTGCTGCCGCAGTTCGACGATCTGCGCGCCAACGCGACGTCGACCCAGTTCATCAAGCCGCAGAAGGTGAAGCAGTATGAAGTCGGCCTCAAGACCTCGACGCCGTTGTATGACGTCTTCCTGACCGGCTTCTACAACCGCTTCCACAACCTGCTGTTCCAGGATCTGCAGCTCATCAATGGTGTCCTGACGAACGTGACGTCGTTCGGGGGATCGCGCGCCTATGGCGTGGAGTTCGAAGGGGCGATCCGTCCGATCGAAGGCGTTCAGATCGCGACCCGTGGCGTGTACCAGGACGGCAAGTTCAAGGATTTCGGCACCAACACCGGCAACCAGGTCAACCGCCAGCCGAAGTTCCAGATCCAGGTGATCCCGTCCTACACCTACCGCACCAGCTGGGGGAAAGCGCGGATCTTCGGCACCTACACGCATGTCGGCAACCGTTTCGCCGACAAGGAGAACACGCAGCAACTCGGCAAATATGACACGGTGGATCTCGGTGCGTCGATCGATGTCGGCGAACGCTTCTCGATCCAGGCGACCGTGGAGAACGTGACCAACAAGCTGGCGCTGACCGAGGGCAATATCCGGCAGGTCGGTGCGGGCAACACCAACGGGTTCTTCCTGGGTCGTCCGATCTTCGGCCGGCACGCGACGATCACCGCCGCCTACAAGTTCTGATCCTCTCCCAACTGTCGGCCGGAGCTTATGCCGCTCCGGCCGATCCTTTTTCGCCGATCCTCTTTACGGAAGTCTCACGATGTCGATGATCCCCTGGAGGGCCGCGCTGCGGACCTCGGCGACGGCTCTCTTGCTGGTCAGCCTGTTTCCGGCGGCGGGGCTCGCCCGGTCCCCGCAGGCGGCGATTGTCCGGCCGGCGGCGGTCGTCCCGATGTCGCCCGCCGAAGCGTTCGGCGAGCTGTTCGTCCGCGTCCAGACGTCGCGCGTCTTCCCCGACGGCAAGACCTTCGTCGATGCCGTGCCCAAACAGGCGCCTGCTGCCATCATGGCGGCCTATCGCGCCGAGAAGCCGGCCACGCCCGATGCGCTCAAGGCGTTCGTGCTGCGCCACTTCGATCTTCCCGCCCAGGCAGCGACGCCGCCGCTGCCCGAGCTGGCGCTGCGTCCGCACATCGCCGCGCTGTGGCCGGTACTGACGCGGCCGCCGCTGATGCCGCCGCGCTACAGCTCCGCGCTGCCGCTGGATCACAGCTATGTCGTGCCGGGCGGGCGCTTCCGCGAGGGCTACTACTGGGACAGCTACTTCACGATGCTGGGCCTGCAGGAGTCGGGGAACGAGCGCCTGGTCGACGACATGCTCGAGAACTTCGCGCACGAGATCGAGGCCTACGGACACGTGCCGAACGGCA
>DATGEV010000307.1:0-7509 GCA_035309885.1 Sphingomonas sp. | reverse complement strand
ACCGGCGCGGGCCTCTCGTAGCGGGCGGCGTAGAGGCGCAGATAGTGGTCGAGCAGTTGCGGGATGTCTTCGCGCCGTTCGCGCAAGGGCGGCAGCTCGATCTCCACCGTGTTGAGGCGATAAAGCAGATCCTGCCGGAAGCGCCCCTCGAGCCCAAGCTGGTCGGGCGGCAGGTTCGTTGCCGAGATCACGCGCACGTCGATCGGGACGGAAGCGTTGGCGCCGACCGGCGTTACCTTGCGTTGTTCGAGCGCGGTCAGCAGCTTCGGCTGGAGATGCAGCGGTAAATTGCCCACCTCGTCGAGGAACAGCGTGCCGCCGTCGGCCGCCTGCAAGCGGCCGATGCGATCGGCGCGGGCGTCGGTGAAGGCGCCCTTCACATGGCCGAACAGCTCGGAATCGAACAGATTCTCCGCCACCGCCCCGAGATCGACCGACAGCATGATCTTGCCCGCCCGCCGCGAATGGCGGTGCAGCTCGCGGGCGACCAGCTCCTTGCCGGTGCCGTTCTCGCCCAGGATCAGGACGTTGGCGTCGGTCGGCCCGGCCTTCTCGATCAGCGAGAGCACCCGCGCCATCTCCGGCGACGAGCCGAGCAGAGGGGTCTCCGAGGGCGATGCGGGCGTGACGGAGACGCCCTCGCTCTGTCGGCGCGAGCGGCTGAGCGCTGCCGCCGAGCGGACGACGGAGAGCAGCTTGTCGTTGGCCCAGGGCTTGGAGACGAAATCGGTCGCGCCCTGCTTCATCGCCTGCACGGCGGTCTGAACGCCGCCATGGGCGGTGATGAGCACCACCGAAGCCTGTGGATCGCGCTCCAGGATGCGAGCAAGCCAGCGGAAGCCCTCGCTCCCATCGGTAGCGCCGCGTGCGAAATTGGCGTCGAGCAGGATCACGTCGGGGCGGCGCTCGCCCATCCAGTCCAGCGCTTCCTGCGGCGAGGGCGTCACGCGCACGTCGGCGAAGAGCTGACGCATCAGCAGACGCGCCGCCAGCAGGATATCTTCGTCATCGTCCACGACGATGCAGCAGTCGAACTTCTCGCTGTTCACACGGTCCCTCCGATGGCGGTGCTGCCATCCTTCGCGCCCGGTCTCAACGTCTGTTTCCGGACACCACGCTGTCCGGATCCGGACAGTCCCACGGCGCGTGGCTCCAAGGCCATTTCCATGAATTTATATTTTTCAACGAGTTGGGGAATTGGCACGACTCCTGCTGAGTATCCTGCGTGACCGACACGACGCTGGCCACGAGGAAAGGAGACGGCCCATGTGCAAGTTCGTCATCAATCTGATGTTCGCCGGCGCGAGCCTGCTCGGCACGGCCGCGATCGTTGCCTATTCGGATCCGGCGGTGGCCGCCGTGCCGGCCGTCATGGTCCACTACAGCGCCACTGAGTTCGCCAGCTCCGATGGCCGCACGGCGATCGCCAATCGCCTCCACGCCGATCGCACCGTCCAGCTCGCGGCGCGCTGATGGACGTCTCCGGTTCGGCCATGGACCGCCGGGTGGACAAGCCCCGCACCGACCGTCGTTGGCGCTGGATCGCCGCGGCGGTCGGCTTGCTGGCGGCGATCGTCCTCGGCTGGCGCCTGATCCCGTCGAGCGGATCGGCGGACGTCGCCGCCGCCGACATCGAGACGGGCACCATCGCGCGCGATCGGTTCGAGGACTATCTTCCGGTGCGCGCCACCGTCGCGCCCAACGTCACCACCTTCGTCGGTGCGGTATCGGGCGGGCAGGTCGAGACGCTGCTGGTGCAGGACGGCGCCGCCGTCGGGCAAGGCCAGCCGCTCGCGACCCTGCTGAACCCATCGCTCAAGCTCGACGTGCTGACCCGCGAGGCGGAGATCGCGAGCCAGCTTGGTACGCTCTCCGGCGACGATCTGGCGCTCGAGAAGAGCCGCCTCGATCGCGCCAGCCAGACGGCCTCGGCGAACTATGATCTCATCAAGGCGCGGCGCGATCTCTCGATCCGCCAGCAGCTTCACGATCAGGGCTTTGTCTCGGCCGAGGGCGTGAAGAGCTATCAGGAAGAGGCTGCCTATCAGCAGAAGCGCCTCGGCCAGCTCCAGTCCGGCCAGGCGAAGGAAAACCAGACCGCCAACCTTCAGGCCTCGCGCCTCGCCGAAACCCGTTCGCGGCTGACTAGCAACCTCGCCGCCGTGCGCGCGGGGCTGGATGCACTCATCGTGCGCGCGCCGGTCGGCGGGCGGCTCACCAATTTCACGATCCAGTCGGGCCAGATGCTCAAGGCCGGCGATCAGGTCGGCCAGGTCGACAGCGAGGGCTCGTGGAAGCTCGTCGCTGACGTCGACGAATATTATCTCGGCCGCGTTCAGCTCGGCCAGCATGCCACCGGCGACAACGGGCTGAACCTCGTCGTCACCAAGGTGCTGCCCGCCGTCACCAACGGGCGCTTCCATGTCGAGCTGGGCTTCGTGGGCGCAGCACCCAAGGGCCTCAACCGCGGCCAGACGACCGATATCCGCGTGACGCTCGGCACTGCGCGTGAGGCGCTGATCGCGCCGGTCGGAAGCTGGATCGACAGCGGCGGCGGCAACTCCGCCTTCGTGGTTGATGCCGACGGCCGCCACGCCCGCCGCCGCCCGATCCATACCGGCGTACGCAACCCTGAGCAGGTCGAGATCCTCTCGGGCCTCCAGCCCGGCGACCGCATCGTCACCTCCAACACCGCCGCCTACGATAAGAGCGGCGTCCTCAACCTTCGCTGACGGAGCTTTCCATGATCCGCCTTGAATCGATCCGGCGCCGCTACGTTTCCGACGAGGTCGAGACCACAGCCCTTTCCGACATCAACCTGAATGTCGGTGAGGGCGAGTTCCTTGCCATCATGGGGCCGTCGGGCTGCGGCAAGTCGACGCTCCTCAACATCCTCGGCACAGTCGATCGGCCAAGCGGAGGCCGCTACATGTTCGGCGAGCGCGATCTCGCCGTGATGGACGAGGCCTCGCTCGCGAAGCTGCGCGGCGAGACGCTGGGCTTTGTGTTCCAGAGCTTCAACCTGATCGACGAACTGACCATCCAAGAGAATGTCGAGCTCGGCCTCGCCTATCGCCGCGGCCTCAACGGCGATCGTCGCAAGCGGGTGGAGGAGGCGATGGACCGGGTCGGCATCTCGCACCGTTCGCGCCATTATCCACATCAGCTCTCGGGCGGCCAGCAGCAGCGCGCCGCCATCGCGCGCGCCATCGTCGGCCAGCCCAGCCTGATCCTCGCCGACGAGCCGACCGGCAACCTCGACACCGAGAATGGCCAGCAGGTGATGGACATCCTGACCAGCCTCAACGACGAGGGCGCAACCATCGTGATGGTCACCCACTCGCCCAGCCACGCCGACATGGCGCGGCGGCGGATCGACATGCTCGACGGGCGGATCGTCGCCTCCGTCGCCCGCGCGATCTGAGGGAGGGCAGACCCATGAACCGCTTCGCCTTCATCACCTTCTATCGCTCGCTGGTCCGCCACAAGCTCTATGCTGCGCTCAACATCGGCGGGCTGGCGGTGGGCATCGCCGTCTTTATCGTGCTCGGCCTCTATGTGCGCTTCGAGACGGGCTATGAGCGCTGGTTGCCCCATCACGAGCAGGTCTACCTCGTGCAGGACAACTTGAACCTGCCCGGTCAGTTCGAGGGGCCTGTCCAGAGCACGATGGGCAACTGGCTGGAGATCTTCAAACGGGATTTCCCCGACGTCCAGGGCACACGACGCGACCCGGAAAACGCAACCGTGCTTAAGGGAGGAAATGCCACCAGCGAGAAGATGGGGCTCGTCGATCCCAACTTCCTCGATATCATCGGCCTGACGATCGTGCGCGGCAATGCGACTGGCGCGTTGGCCGATCCGTCCAACCTGCTCATCAGCCAGACGATCGCGAGCAAATATTTCGCCGGCGCTGATCCGATCGGCCAACCCATGACGCTGGTGCTGAACGGGACGCCGCGCCTCTATCGTGTCGCCGCTGTGTTCGAGAATTTGCCACGCGATACGGAATTGCAAGCCGACATCATCGCCAAACTGGTGCCGCAGCAGGTCGGCGGAGACTATTGGTATCACTGGGGCAGCGAGTCCCTTTACACCTATCTGCGCTTCCCGACGCCCGACGCCGCGAAGGCGCTGGAAGGCAAGCTGGACGATTTCGTACAGCGCCACGCAGCGAAGGAGCAGGGGCCCAACGTTCTCAAGAGTTTCCGGGAAACGCTGCTACCTATCACGGATATTCACCTGCAGGCGAAGGGCGCCAAGCTCACCGTCGCGACGCTGGGCATTGTTGGTGCGCTCACGCTGCTGATCGCCATCGTCAACTATGTGAACCTGGCGACCGCGCGGGCCAGCCTACGGTCCCGCGAAGTGGCGATGCGCAAGGTGCTTGGCGCCAACCGTCAGACGTTGATGCGCCACTTCATCGGGGAGGCAGTAGCCACCACTGCCATCGCCGCGTTCCTCGGCCTCGCCATCGCGGAGATCGGGCTGCCGCTAGTCAACGCAGCGGGCAATCTCTCGCTCTCGATCCACTATGTCGGGCAGGACGGCGTGCTGCTTCCTCTGGCGGCACTGGTCGTGCTGGTCGGCATTGCGGCGGGTCTCTATCCGGCTGTGCTGCTCTCACGCTTTCCGGCCGCAGGCGTGCTGGCCGCGTCGCGCTCGACAAGTGGCGGACGCGTGGGGACTCGGGTGCGTGAAGCCCTGGTCGTGCTCCAGTTCGCATTGGCCACGGCCTTCATCGTTGGCACGCTGGTGCTGACGGCGCAAACCCGCCATGTCCGCAACGCTGACCTCGGCTTCACGCGCGACGGGCTGATCGAGGTGCCCAGCCTCACCGAGGAGCGACTGACCGAAACTCAGCGGACAGCGATCCTGAGCGCATACTCCGGTCTTTCAGGCGTGCGCGCCGTCACAATCTCCGATACCGCGCCGGGTGATCAGCGCTACCAGAGCCGCGACAATCTGAAGTTGCAGGGGGCCGTCGGCGATGGGCCCTCGCTGCTGGACATCGGCATAGGGCGGGATTTCTTTCGGGTGTTCCAACCTGCGCTGCTTGCCGGTCGCCTGCTCGACGAGGCGCATCGCGACGATGATGCTGCGGGCAAGCCCGACACGCAGCCGCGCAATGTCGTCATCAATCGGCGAGCTGCAGCCGAGCTTGGGCTCACTCCCCGACAGGCTGTCGGCAAGACCCTGACCGGCATCGGATCCCGTACCATCGTCGGTGTCATTGATGACATGCGCTTCTATTCGCCTCGCGACGGAACGTTGGGGGTCTATTACAATTATCACTCACGCGGGATGACCTTTCCGATTGCCTCGGTGCGCTTCGATGGCGATCCGCGCGGCATGACCGATGCCTTGCGGGGCGTGTGGCGGCGGATCGCACCGGAAATACCGTTCAAAGCCGTCACCGCCGACGAAAAGCTCGAAAGCTATTACAAGTCCGACGATCAGGCCGCACGACTGTTCGCTATCGGCGCAGGTCTGGCGGTGGCGATCGGCTGCGTCGGGTTGTGGGGGCTCGCCTCGTTCAACACCCAGCGGCGGGTGCGCGAGATCGGCATCCGCAAGACGCTGGGCGCCTCCTCGCGCGACATCGTGATGCTTTTGGTCCGGCAGTTTCTGCGGCCGGTGGCGATCGGCAACCTCATCGCCTGGCCGCTCGCCTTCATCGCGATGCGGACATGGTTGGCGGGCTTCGAGGATCGGATCGGGCTGTCCCCGCTCTATTTCCTCGCGGCCACGCTCGCCTCGCTGCTGATTGCGGTGGCGACCGTCCTTATGCAGTCGCTGCGTGCCGCGCGCGCGGCGCCCGCCTGGGCGCTCCGCCATGAATAAGCGGGTGGTGTTGCTGGCCGGGCTTTTGCTGCCCGCGCCGGGTCGGGCGGAGACGTTGGCGCAGGCGGTGAACGCGGCCTACGCCTCCAACCCCGTCTTCGCCGCCGCCCGTGCCCGGCAGCAGGCGCTGGAAGAGGCGCCGGAGCAGGCCCGCGCCGGCGGTCGCTTCTCAGCGGCGGCGGATGCGGCGGCGGGCTATGACAAGTTCGACTATGGCAAGGGCGGCGCCGCGACCGTCTCGGCCGATCTACCGATCTGGACAGGCGGGCGCGTGTCTTCCGCCATTCGCGCGGCCGAGGGTGATGTCGCGGCCGGCTCGGAGGGGCTGCGCGACAGCGAGGCAGCGCTGCTCACTAACGTGATCGGCGCCTATGCTGAGCTGCTCTACGACCAGCAGGCTGCGGAGATCGCGCGCGCCGACATCGCGCTGCTCGATCATCAGGTGGCGGAAGCGAAGGCCCGCTACAAACTCGGGCAAGCAACCCGCACCGACGTGGCCCAGCTTGAGGCGCAACGCGCGTCCGCAGCAGCAACACTGGCGGATGCGGAGTCGGCGCTGGCAATCACCACAGCCAGCTACCGCGCCATCGTCGGTCATCCGCCGGGTTCGCTGTCGCCGCCGCCGGTGACGTTTGCAGCGCTTCCCGACAGCCTCGAACGAACGCGGAGCCGGACGCTCGACAACAACCCACTCTATCGACAGAGCTTGCGGCTAGCCGAGGCCTCTTCGGCGCGGATCGATCAGGCGCGCACCAATGGCGCGCCGAGCGTCTCGCTCGGTGGCAGCTATGGCTATGACGTGCGCGCCACCGGCGATGACCATACCTTCCTGCGCGCCGCGTCGGCCGGACTGGTGCTGCATGTGCCGATCCTGACCGGCGGGCTCGTCGCCTCGCAAGTGCGGCAGGCGCGGGCGGACTTTCGTGCCGCCCAGTTCGATCAGGACGCCGCCGCCCGCGAGGCCATCCGCGCCGCCGAGGCCGCATGGGCCACCATGATCGGCGCGCATGCGCAGGCCGATGCCAACCGCAGCCGCGTCATCGCCGCGGATCTCGCGCTCAGCGGCGTGCGTGCCGAATATGGCTTCGGCCTGCGATCGACGCTCGACATCCTCGTGGCAGATGAAAGCCTGCGTGCCGCCCAACTCGCCGAAGCCCGCAGTCGAAGCGATCTTCTGATCGCTCAAGCGGCTGTCCTCCGCGCGATTGGGGCCATGGATGAAAAGATATTCGAGTAGCTGTCGAAAGCATACCCATGCGGCATCAGCTCTGCGATCTGCGTATTAAACTGCAAAGATTAAGCACGAAGCCGGCCGTCCGGCCGGTGCGGTGCGAATGGCCGATCCTGTCACAAGCGGCCATTCGCGGCTCGGTGAGCGAACGTCTGGAGTTGGTTGCTTGCTGCCCGACCGTTTCAGATTGACCGCTTCTTCCGACGCGAACGGCTCGACGTGGTGGGAAGCGGAAGTGCGCCTTGCAAGCGGCAGCATCGATTAGCCGCCGTTAAATCAACGTCGTTGTTCGTGACATTTCCATTGATATTATATGGATCGAGCCAGACGCAAAGGGTTGGGGATGTTCGTTGTCTCATCCATTCGGAATTATATCATCGTTAAAAAGGTCGCATTTGTTGCCGATGACACGATGATAGGCGAGAAAGATTATT
>DATGEV010000306.1:0-7063 GCA_035309885.1 Sphingomonas sp. | reverse complement strand
AGGCTCAGCCCGAACGGATTAGGGGTTGGTCACTTCACGCTTTCCTTCGAACCCGCGATGAGCCCTGCAACCTCGTCGGCGTCGAAGGGGCGGAAATCGTCGAGCGTCTCGCCGACGCCGATGGCGTGGATCGGCAGCCCGAACTTCTCCGCCGCCGCGACCAGCACGCCGCCCTTGGCGGTGCCGTCGAGCTTGGTCATGACGAGCCCGGTGACGCCGGCCTCCTTGCCGAAGATCTCGATCTGGTTGAGCGCGTTCTGGCCGGTGGTGGCGTCCAGCACCAGCACCACGTCGTGCGGCGCGGCCGGGTTGAGTCGGCCCAGCACGCGGCGGATCTTGGCGAGTTCGTCCATCAGCCCGGCCTTGTTCTGGAGCCGGCCGGCGGTGTCGACGATCAGCACGTCGGTGCCGATCGCGGTGCCCTGCTTCACGCCTTCCCAGACGAGGCTGGCGGCGTCTCCGCCCTCGGCGCCGGTGATGATCGGAACCCCGATGCGCTCCGCCCACACCTTGAGCTGGCCGATGGCCGCCGCGCGGAAGGTGTCGCCGGCGACCAGCATCACCTGATAATCCTGCTCCTGCAGCAGGTGGGCGAGCTTGGCGATGGTAGTGGTCTTGCCCGATCCGTTGACGCCGATGACGAGGATCACCTGCGGCCGGGGGAAAGCCTCGATCTCGAGCGGCTTGGCGACCGGGCGGAGGATCTTCGCCACCTCGTCCGCCACCACGGCGCGGATGCCGGCCTCGTCGAGACCCTTCTCATAGCGCTCGTCCTCCAACCGTTCGCGCACACGTGCGGCAGTCGAGGGGCCGAGGTCGGAGGCGATCAGCGCTTCCTCGATCTCGTCGAGGGTTTCGCTGTCCAGCTTTTCCTTGGTGAACAGACTCTGGAGATTGTCGCCCAACCGCTCGGATGTGCGGCGGAAACCCGCGACCAGCTTCTCGTGCCACGCGGTGGGGGTGTCGCTCAAAGGGTCTCTCCGACCAAAATTCCGTCCTCGATATGGGTGATGCGCGTCGTCACGACGTCGCCGCGTGCCGGGCGATTGGTGGCGGTGCCGCGCGGGGCCGCGCCGGAGGCGAGGCGCGCCGGGGCATATTGGCCGGTATGGCCGCGCCCGTCCTCGCCCTCGATCAGCAGCGACTGGGTGGTGCCGATCAGCGTTTCGAGCCAGCGTGCGCGCCGGGCGTCGGCCGCGGCGCGCAGCCGCTTCGCTCGCGCGCGGACGGTAGCGGTGTCGAGCTGCGGCATCTTCGCCGCCGGCGTGCCCGCGCGCGGCGAATAGGGGAAGATATGGCCATAGACGATGTCGCAATCGTCGAGCAGGCGCAGCGTGTTGTCGGCCATCGCGTCGGTCTCGGTGGGGAAGCCGGCGATCAGATCGGCGCCAATGGCGATGTCGGGGCGGGCGCTCTTCAGGCGCTGCACCATCTCGACTGCCTGCGCGCGGCTGTGGCGGCGCTTCATGCGCTTGAGGATCATGTCGTCTCCTGCCTGGAGCGAAAGGTGCAGATGCGGCTGGAGACGGGGCTCGCTGGTGAGGAGCTCGAACAGCCGCGCATCGATCTCCACCGAGTCGAGCGAGGAGAGGCGCAGGCGTTGCAGCCCCGGCACCAGCGTCAGCACACGCTCGACGAGTTGGCCGAGCGACTGGCCGCCCGGCAGGTCTGGCCCATAGCTGGTGGTGTCGACGCCGGTCAGCACCACCTCGTTATAGCCCTCGTCGACCAGCGTGCGGATGCGCTCGACGATCAGGCCGGCGGGCACCGATCTGCTGGGGCCTCGGCCATAGGGGATGACGCAGAAGGTGCAGCGATGGTCGCAGCCGGTCTGCACCTCGAGGAAGGCGCGCGCCCGCGAGCCTAGGCCGGTGACGAGATGCGGCGCGGTGCCGTCGGGTGTCATGATGTCCGAGACGCGGAGCTTTGCGTCCGCCGAGGGGACGAAGCTCCCGGCCTCGCGCTTCTCGCGGTTGCCGATCACGGCGGCGACCTCGGGCATCGCCGCAAAGCTCTCGGGCTCGATCTGCGCCGCGCAGCCGGTGACGAGAATGCGCGCGTCGGGGCGGCGGCGGGCGGCACGGCGGATTTCCTGCCGGGCCTGCTTCACCGCCTCGGCCGTCACCGCGCAGCTGTTGATGATGACGAGATCGTCCTGATCGCCGGCGAGTGCGCGCATCGCCTCGCTCTCCGCCGCGTTGAGGCGGCAGCCCAGCGTGACGATTTCGGGCCCGCTCATGCCCCGAATCCGTCCCCGAATGCGTCCCCGAATGCGTCAAGGTCGAGCTCGCCGGTGAAGACGTGGGTGGCGGGGCCGGTCATCAGGATGGTGCTGCCCGGCTGCCAGTCGATGATGAGATCGCCGCCGGGAAGGGACACGGTGACGCCGCTCTTTGCGCGGCCCGACTGGATCGCCGCAACCGCAGTGGCGCAGGCGCCGGTGCCGCAGGCGAGCGTCAGGCCCGCGCCGCGCTCCCAGACGCGCAGGCGAATGCGATCGGGGCTCTCGACCGTGGCGACATTGACGTTGACGCGCTCGGGGAAGACCGGGTCATGCTCGATGACAGGGCCGATCGCGGCAAGATCGAGCGCGTGGGTGTCGGGCACGAAGAAGATGATGTGCGGGTTGCCGACGCTCAGCGCCATCGGGGCGGCGAGCGGCTCCAGCCCGTCCCAGCCGAGCGGCAGCGCGGCGGTGTCCATCGCAAAGGCGAGCGGCACCGCGTCCCACTCGAAGCGGGGCGCTCCCATGTCGATGCTGGCGCCGCCTGTGGTGAGGCTGCTCGACAGGATGCCGCCCAGCGTCTCGATCGAGGGCTCGCCGCCGAGTAGCGTCGCGACGCAGCGCGTGGCGTTGCCGCAAGCCTCCACCTCGCCGCCATCGGCGTTGAAGATCCGCATCTTCGCGGTGGCGACGTCCGAGGGCTCGATCAGGATCAGCTGGTCGCAGCCGATGCCGGTGTGGCGATCGGCGATGGCGCGGGCGCGGGCGGCCGACATCGCCACGGCGCGCTCGCGCGCGTCGAACACGACGAAGTCGTTGCCCAGTCCATGCATCTTGTGAAAGCGCTGCGCCATCGCGCGCGATCTAGGCAGTGCGGGCGCTCAAGTCCACTCCGAGTGGGGCAAACCGTCAGGCGGTGCGAGCGGTCTGGCTGTCGCCCTTGATCGGCGCGGAGACGCCGACGGCACGGCGGGCCGATGGTAGCAGGCCGCGTTCGGCGAGCATGCGCCGCGCCGCCACCACCGTCATCGGCTTGCCGAAATGCCAGCCCTGACCCTTGTTGCAGCCCATCGCGCGCAGCCGGTCGCTGATCGCGCCATCCTCGATCCCCTCGGCGGTGATCGGCAGGTTGAGGCTTTCGCCCAGTCGCGAGATCGCATTGACGATCGCCGCCGACTCCGGATCCTTGTTGATCGAGGTGACGAAGCTGCGGTCGATCTTGATCCGGTCGAAGGGCAGGGCGCGCAGATGTGCGAGCGACGAATAGCCCGTGCCGAAATCGTCGAGCGCGAGGCGGATGCCCTGATTCTTGAGGCTGCCGACGATCGACTGGGCGAGCGGCAGGTTCTGGAACAGCGAGCTTTCGGTGATCTCCACCTCCAGCCGGTTGGCCGGATAGCCGGTCTCGACCAGCAGCTTGACGATCTTCTGCGCCAGCCACGGATCCTTGAGCTGCCCGGGCGAGATGTTGACCGAGAGCGTCAGCGAGGGATCCCAGTCGCGCGCTTCGATGAAGGCGCGGCGCATCACCGCGATCGACAGCTCGCTGATCAGCCCGCATTCCTCGGCGACGGGGATGAAATTGTCCGGCGCGACGATGCCACGAGTCGGGTGGTTCCAGCGCGCCAGCACCTCGAAACCGATCAGCGCGCCGGTGTCCAGATCCACCTGCGGCTCGTAATAGGGGATGAACTGGCCGGCGGGGATGCCCTCGCGCAGGCCGGCCTCAATGGTGTTGCGCGACACCAGCTCGCGCTCCATCGAGGCGTCGAACCAGGCGTGGCGGCTGCGGCCGGCAGCCTTGGCGGCGCGCATCGCGATATTGGCGCGACGTAGCAGCGCTTCCATCGTCAGGCAGTCCCCGTCGGATCGCGCGATGCCGACCGAGGCGCCGATATGCGCGGTGACGCCGCGTGCCAGCAGCGGCTGGGCGAGCGCGCCGACGATGTAGTCGGCGATCGACTCGATGGTGTTGGCGTGGCGCGGATCGAAAGGCAGGAGGGCCGCGAACTCATCGCCGTCGAGCCGCCCGGCCACCGCCGAGGAGGGGAGCGCGCGGCGCACGATGTCGCTCGCGGCGCGCAGCACATTGTCGCCGGCGAGATGTCCGTGCACCTCGTTGACGCTCTTGAAATGATCGAGGTCGACGACGAGCAACGCCACCGCCTTGTCGCGGCGGAGCGCCTGCGTGATCGTGTCGGTGCCGTCCTCCGCCAGCGCACGGCGGTTGAGGAAGCCGGTCAGCTCGTCGGTGCGGGCGAGCGCGGTGGCGCGGGCCTGCGCCTCGCCATGCTGCGATGTGGCGGCGGCGAGATCGCGGTAGCGGCGCCAGCCGAACAGGATCAGCGCCAGATTGAGCAGCAGCGTTGCCAGCAGCAGCCGGTCGCCGATGTCGGCATCGTCGACCGGGCCGTTGTGCAGGAAGGCATGGTGGATCGCGGTGGACAGGTGCCAGCCCTTGGTCGCGAACAGCAGCAGCACGGCGAGCAGCAGCACGCCGCACAGCACATCGCTGCGCGCACGACTCATCGCCTTGGTGGCGTCGGTCTCGTTGCCTTGCAGACCTGACATGCTACGCGTTTCCTTCATTCGGCGATGCCTGTCTTCGCGGGAAAGCGTGTAGAAGCGGTAAAGGCGGCGCAAGTCGGCTTGCCTTTGTGGGGCAGCTCGGCTAACGGCGCCGGGATCGTTCCACGACGAACGTGATGGCTCCAGCGCACACCCAAAGGGTTGAGCGCACGCCGGCCGGCGAGTTTCGCCCGCCGGCGCTTTGTGCGTTGGGCCGGGCGAGATCGTTGGAAGAAGGAGTTTGGGCGCATGTTCGAGAGTTTGAGCGAAAGGCTGGGCGGGGTCTTCGACCGGCTGCGCGGCCGTGGTGCGCTCAGCGAAGCCGACGTGCGCGCGGCGATGCGCGAAGTGCGGATCGCGTTGCTCGAAGCCGACGTCGCGCTGCCGGTGGTGCGCGAATTCGTCGACAAGGTGACCGAGGAAGCCGTCGGCCAGTCGGTGCTGAAGTCGATCACGCCGGGCCAGCAGGTCGTCAAGATCGTCAACGACGCGCTCACCGAGATGCTGGGTTCGGAAGCGTCCGACCTCAAGCTCGACGTGACGCCGCCGGCGGTAGTGATGATGGTTGGCCTGCAGGGATCGGGCAAGACCACCAGCACCGCCAAGATCGCCCGCCGCCTCAAGCAGAAGGGCGCCAAGAAGGTTCTGATGGCGTCGCTCGACGTCAATCGTCCGGCCGCGCAGGAGCAGCTGGCCGTGCTGGGCACGCAGGCCGAGGTGGCGACGCTGCCGATCGTCGCCGGCCAGCAGCCGGTCGACATCGCCCGCCGCGCGCTCAACGCCGCGAAGCTGCAGGGCTTCGACGTGCTGATGCTCGACACCGCCGGTCGTCTCCACGTCGATCAGGCGCTGATGGACGAGATGAAGGCGGTCGCCGACGTGGCGACTCCCAATGAAATCCTCCTCGTCGTCGACTCGCTGACCGGCCAGGACGCCGTCAACGTCGCGAAATCCTTCTCTGAGCAGGTGCCGCTCACCGGCGTGGTGCTCACCCGCATGGACGGCGACGCCCGTGGCGGTGCGGCGCTGTCGATGCGCGCCGTCACCGGCAAGCCGATCAAATTCGTCGGCACCGGCGAGAAGCTCGACGGGCTCGAGCTGTTCCAGCCGGGCCGCGTCGCCGGCCGCATCCTGGGCATGGGCGACGTGGTGTCGCTGGTCGAGCGCGCCGCCGAGACGATCAAGCAGGACGAGGCCGAGAAGCTCGCCGAGCGCATGTCGAAGGGTCAGTTCGACCTCAACGACCTGCGCAACCAGCTCAACCAGATGCGCCGCATGGGCGGTCTGGGCGCGCTCGCCTCGATGCTGCCCGGCGTCGCCAAGGTGAAGAATGCGATGGCGAACGGGCAGGTCGACGACAAGATCCTGATCCACATGGACGCGATCATCGGCTCGATGACGCCCAAGGAGCGGGCCAAGCCCGAGCTGCTCAACGCCAAGCGCAAGATTCGTGTCGCCAAGGGGTCCGGCACCACGGTGCAGGAGGTCAACAAGATCCTGAAAATGCATCAGGAAATGGCGACCATGATGAAGAAGATGAAGAAGATGGGCGGCCTCAAGGGGCTGGGTGCCCTCTTCTCCAAGGGCGGCATGGGCGGTGCGCTCGGCGGCCTGACGGGCGGTGCCGGCGGTCTGCCGCAGCCGCCCGCCGGTGGTGGTCTGCCGGGGCTTCCCGGTGGCCAGGGCCTCCCCCCTGGCTTCCAGAATTTCCTGAAGAAGAAGTGAGTTCGTCACCCATCAGGGTGGCTTCGATTTGAAAGAAGGAAGAAGAAAATGTCCGTTTCGATCCGTCTGTCGCGCGGTGGCTCCAAGAAGCGCCCGTACTACCGCATCGTCGTCGCCAACTCGCGCGCTCCGCGTGATGGCGCCTTCATCGAGAAGATCGGCACCTACAACCCGATGCTCGCCAAGGACGACGAGAAGCGCGTCATTCTCGACGTCGAGCGCGCCAAGCACTGGGTCTCGGTGGGCGCGCAGCCGACCGATCGCGTTGCCCGCTTCTTCGACGCCGCCGGCGTGAAGGAGCGCGCTGCCAAGAACAACCCGAAGAAGGCCGAGCCGGGCGAGAAGGCCAAGGAGCGCGCCGAGGAGCGTGCCGCCAAGGCTGCCGCGATCGCCGAAGCCGCTGCCGAGGCAGCAGCTGCTGCCGCAGCGCCGGCCCCGGTCGAGGCCCCGGCTGAGGAGGCTCCGGCCGCCGAGACCCCGGCCGCCGAGGAAACCACCGAGGCGTAATGCTTCGGCGCCCGCCGCCCCTTATCGGGCGGCGGGCGC
>DATGEV010000305.1:0-3609 GCA_035309885.1 Sphingomonas sp. | reverse complement strand
TGACGACAGCGTGCCGTCTGGTACCCAAGCTTGAACGGGGGCATGGCAGGGTTTAGCACCTCCCGCCGTGAAGCACCCCCCGGTGCCGATGAAGGAGAGATTCCACCATGAAATTCGCATCGACGACAGCCCTGGCGCTGGCTCTCGCGCTGGGCGCGGTGGCCGTGACCGGCGCCACCCCGGCGGCGGCTGCCAAGAAGGCGGACACTGCCGCGTCGGGCAAGCGTAATTTCAGCCCGGCTTTCGCGAAGGCCTACCAGCCGCTGCAGGCCGCGCTGACGGCCGGTGACATGGCGGCGGCGAAGGCCGCGCTGCCGGCGGCGCAGGCCGCGGCGACCACCGACGACGACAAGTTCCAGGTCGCGCTCGTCACCTATCAGATCGCGCAGAAGACCAACGACCAGGCGGGTGCCGCTGCTGCGGTCGACGCGATGCTGGCGAGCGGCAAGGCGCCGCCGGAGCTGCAGACGCAGCTGCTGACCGCACAGGCGCAGGCCGCCTTCAACGCCGGCAAGTTCGCCGACGCGGATCGTGCCTTCACCCAGCTCGTCCAGCAGAAGCCCAATGATCCGGACACGCTGATCTCGCTCGCCGCGGTGAAGTCGCGCGAAGGCCGCAACGCCGATGCGCTGCCGCTGGTCGACCAGGCGATCCAGGCGAAGAAGGCGGCCAACCAGCCGGTCGACGAGGACTGGTATCGCCGCGCGCTGTCGATCTCCTACGACGGCAAGATGCCGGCGCAGACGATCAAATATGGCCAGCAGATGGTCGACGCCTATCCGCGCGCCGATATCTGGCGCCTTGCGCTCCAGACCTATCGCGACACCAGCCATCTCGATCAGCAGGTGGATCTCGACACGTTGCGCCTGATGCGCGCCGCCAATGCGCTCGCCGGCGAGCGCGATTATTATGAATATGCCAACATGGCCCTCAACAAGGGCTTCCCGGGCGAGGCCAAGGCCGTGATCGACCATGGCACCTCGTCCAACATGGTCGACAGCAAGTCGCTGGCGACCAGCAAAGCACTCGCCGAGATCAAGGCCATTGCCGGCCCGAAGATCGCCGGCGACAAGGCCGAGCTTCCGGCGCTCGACAAGAGGGCGCGTGCGGCCGCCGACGGCAAGCAGGCGCTGCTCACTGGCGACGTCTATCTGGGCTACGGCCAGTACGCCCAGGCGGTCGAGCTCTACAAGGTCGCGCTCCAGAAGGGCGGCGTCGATGCGAACGTCACCAATCTGCACCTCGGTGAGGCGCTCGCGCAGGCCGGGCAGAAGGCGGACGCGGCGAAGGCGCTCGGCGCGGTGACCGGGGCGAACCAGCCGCTCGCGCAATATTGGGCGATCTGGGCGAACAAGGGTTCGGTCCCGGCGGCGCCCGCCGCTCACTGATCGGCCCGGCGGCGTTTGCCGCCCACCGATCGGCCCCGGCGCCCACCCGTCAGAGGTGGGCGCCGGCGCGCTCCCGGTTCAGTCGATATGATCGACCGGCACGCCGGGATGATCCTTCGACGTGCGGATGGTGAGCGAGGTCTTCACGCTCGCGACATGCGGCGCGGTGGTGAGCTTCGCGGTGAGGAAGCTCTGGAAGGATTGGAGATCGTGCGCGACGATCTTCAGGATGAAGTCGATCTCGCCATTGAGCATGTGGCATTCGCGCACTTCGGGCAGCGTCGCGACATGCGCCTCGAACCCGCGCAGATCCTCCTCGGCCTGGCTGCGCAGGCTGACCAGCGCGAACACGGTGATGCCGTAGCCCAGCGCCGCGGGGTTGAGCCGGGCGTGATAGCCGTTGATGACGCCGCCTTCCTCGAGCGCGCGCACCCGGCGGAGGCAGGGTGGAGCGGTCAGGCCGGCACGCCGGGCCAGTTCGACGTTGGTGATCCGTCCATCATCCTGAAGCTCGCTCAGGATGGTGCGATCTATCGAATCTAGCAACAGGGGCGAAGCAGCCACAAAAGCTTTCCTTTCTCGGTTATGGCGTCGTTCTATAAGAAAATTGCGACGTTAGGCAATTGTCCCACTATGCAACGGATGCGGAAAAGTCGCTTTGCACGCTCTCTTGGGAACAGATAGTTCACCCCTCGTCCGGCAGGGAGGCCCACAGGCCGGTGCTGTGGAGGGGTGGGTGCGGTTCGATGATATGCTCGCCACGGTGCTCGCGCGGTCGGCCGATCGGCCGACCGACCGTGTGGCCCAGTGGCGCCAGCTGATCGATCTGCTGGCCCAGCGCAGGCCCGGTGCCGATCCGCGCCTCAGCCGCGAGGCCTTCGTGCGTCTCCAGTCGCTGCGCGCCGAGGTGCCGGTGGCGATTCGTCGCGAGACGGCGCGCACCTTCGCCGGCCGACGCATTCCCGCAGCACTGGTCGCCTTCCTTGCGGCAGACGTGTCGGCGGTGGCGGCGATGATCCTGCCGCATGCCCGGCTCGACGATCGCGAATGGCTGTCGATCCTGCCGCGTCTTTCCCCCACCGGCCGGGGTATCCTGCGCCATCGCCGCGATCTCGGCGCCTATGTCGAGGGTGCGTTGGCCGCGTTCGGCGCGAGCGACCTGACGCTCGGCGGTGACACCGAGCAAGCCGTGCCCGAAGACGCCGTGGTGGAGGAACTGCCGCCAGCCAAAGCTTCCCCCGCAACCGGCACGGATGACATCGCCGATATCCTCGGCGACGAGGCGCCGACCGTGGCGCACGGCGCGGGCGAGGGGCAGATCCGCGCGATCATCACGCGGATCGCGCGCTTCCGCAAAGGCCGCGACGGGAACAGCCTGTTCGACGTCCAGCCGGTACGCGTCACCAGCTTCCGCTTCGAGACCGGCACCGACGGCGTGATCCGCTGGGTGGACGGTGCGCCGCGCGGGCCGCTCGTCGGTGAAACGATCGCGGTGCCGGCGACGGGCGCCTTTGGCGTCGACGCGCAGGCGCCGGGCGCCTTCCGCCGCCGCGCGCCGTTTCGCGACGCGCGCCTGCTGGTCGCGGGCAATTCGGGTGTCGCTGGGGAGTGGCGCTTCGCCGGGGTGCCCGTGTTCGCGCCCGAGGACGGCCGCTTTCTCGGCTATCGCGGCATCGCCCGCCGGCCGACCGCGGAGGAGCGCGCCGAACCCGATGGCGCCGATGCCGGGCTCTATGGCGGAGGGCTGGCGCCCGATTCGCTGCGCCAGCTGGTCCATGAGTTGCGCACGCCGCTGAACGCGATTGGCGGTTTCGCCGAAATGATCCGTCGCCAGATGCGCGGGCCGATCTCCACCAGCTACCGCGATCGGGCGCAGAGCATCGCCGAAAATGCCGGTCGTCTGTTGGCGGCAGTCGACGATCTCGATGTCGCTGCACGGCTGGAGACGCACAAGCTGGACCTTCAGCACATCGAGGTCGATCTTGGCGCGATGCTGGGCCTGATCTGCTCCAATTACACGCCGGGCGCCGAACGGCGCGGGGTCGTGCTGGAATGCGGTGTCGAACCCGGCCTGCCGCCGGTGGGGGGGGACCCCGCCGCCCTGCGCCGCATGGCCGGCCGCCTGATCGCGGCCTCTACCGCGCTCGCCGACGAACGTGAGACGATCCGCGCCACGCTGATCCGCGGGGCCGATCCGCAGATGCTCGAACTCTCGGTCGGC
>DATGEV010000304.1:0-7321 GCA_035309885.1 Sphingomonas sp. | reverse complement strand
CGGAATTCAATCAGAAGCTCAGCGAAAAGCGGGCCGGTAGCGTCGTCAATTACCTTCAGCAGGCCTGCGGCTGGAAGCCATATCGCATGCTTACCCCCACCGGGATGTCCGAAGCGGACCCGTTGGCGAACAATGACACCGTCGAGGGCAAGGCACAGAACCGCCGCGTTGCGGTGAATGTCCTAGTCAGCAAGGGCCTTGACGGTCTGTGAGACGCGCGGGGTGGGCTTCGCCCACCCCAAATTCTCGGCTCGGAATCGCCAGTTCGGTGGTGACCAAAATTCAACCTTGGCACAATTGACTCCAGCATGAGGTTGGGTGAACGCAACCCGGCTGCACCAAATGTGCGGAAGAACCCCAGATTGTCGCGCGACAGGTTTCGGTACAAACATGGGAAAGCGGGAAGCAGGGCTGGAGCCTATCTACTCCAGCACCTGTACGAGCAGTTTGGGCTCGTCCGCTTGACCCAGCTTGGCCGCAGCGCGCCGTGGGCGAAGGCGTGATGTCTTGTCCGAGAGCCGGATGCAGGGAAATCCGCATGTCCGGTTCGATGAGCAGGGGGTGGAAACGGATCGTGTGGTGAGCCCCACAGGCGAGCCGCACGACACCGCGCCACCTCCTGACTCTACGCCCATACCATGGGGTTCGGGTGTGCAGCGAAAGTGGCAAGCTTTCGCCAATTACTGAGTATGGCGCACCCGACAGGATTCGAACCTGTGGCCTCTGCCTTCGGAGGGCAGCGCTCTATCCAGCTGAGCTACGGGTGCCTGAGCGGGCACGTAGCAGAGGCTTGTGCGCCCCGCCAGCCCCTGCGTGCGGATCTTGTCAGCGTGGCGCGCCGGTGATCGGCTGGAACGACCCGAGCCCGCACGATGCCCCCCGCAGCGGCGGCGAGCTGTGGAGGACATGGATGATGTCGACCGAGCAAAGCTGGTTGACGCTGGTCGTGTAGCTGAAGCGTTCCTCGAAACCGAGCTCGGGGCAGTTCTGCGGCAGCGTGTTGCGATAGACCTGCCCGCCTAGCATGTAGAAATCGATCGTCTTGTCGTCGCGCACGCGGGTTTCGCGGATACGCGAGGGCTGGATGCAGCTCACCGGCTTGCCTGCGGGCTGGATCTTCGCCTCCTGTTCGGGCTTGAGCGGGCGCGCGGCGGCGGGCGCGAGCGCAGCGCCGGCCAGCGCCACGAGCAGCAGGGCGGTGGCGGTCGGGCGGATCATGGCATCCTTCTCCTCTTCAGGCGTCGCCTGTAAGTGGTGACGTCGCGACGCCCGGTTCACTGGCCTTTCTTGCTGCGGCGGCTGGTGTGGCCGTCTTGGGCCGGAAGGCGCAGAGATCGGCGACGGGGCATCGCCAGCATTCCGGTTTTCGCGCTTTGCAAATGTACCGGCCATGAAGGATCAGCCAGTGGTGCGCGTGCAACCGGAAGAGATCAGGCGTCAGCTTCTCCAGCCTGTCCTCGACGGTGCGGACATCCTTGCCCTTGGCGAGCCCGGTGCGGTTGGCGACGCGGAAGATGTGCGTATCGACCGCGATGGTGGCATGGCCGAAGGCGACGTTGAGCACGACATTGGCGGTCTTGCGGCCGACGCCGGGCAGTTCCTCCAGCGCCGCACGATCCTCGGGCACTTCGCCGCCATGGCGGTCGACGAGGATGTGGGCGGCGGCGATGACATTCTTCGCCTTAGTGTTGAACAGGCCGATCGTCTTGATGTGTTCCTTGAGTCCCGCCTCGCCCAGCTCCAGCATCCGGGCCGGGCTATCGACTTCCTGGAACAGCAGGCGGGTCGCCTTGTTGACGCCGATGTCGGTCGCCTGCGCCGACAGCGCGACGGCGACCAGCAGCGTGTACGGGTTGGTCCACTGAAGCTCGGTTTCCGGTGCCGGATCGGTTTCGGCGAGCCGGCGGTAGAATTCGAAGATGTCCGCCTTCTTCACTTCAGCCCCAACACGTCGGCCATGGTGTAGCGGCCGGGTGCGCGGCCCTCGGCCAGCCACAGCGCGGCCTTGACCGCGCCCTTGGCGAAGATCGCGCGGCTTTCGGCGCGGTGACCAAGCTCGATGCGCTCGCCGTCGGTGGCGAAGATCACCTGATGGTCGCCGGCCACCGATCCGCCGCGCAGCGAGGCATAGTAGATGCCACCTTCCTCGCGCGGATGCGGGCCTTCCTGCATCCGGTCGAAGCGGTTGAGGTCGGTCGCCGTCGCCGCTCCCCGCCCGATATTGGCCGAGGCGCCGAGCAGCAGCGCCGTGCCCGACGGGGTGTCGAGCTTGTGGCGGTGGTGCATCTCGACGATCTCGATGTCCCACTCGGACCCGAGCCGGCGCGCCGCCTCCTCGACCAGCCCACGCAGCAGGTTGACGCCGAGCGAAGTGTTGTAGCTCTGGATGAGCGGGATGGTCTTCGCCGCTTCGTCGATCAGCGCATGATGGGCGGGGGTGAGGCCGGTGGTGCCGATCACGATGGGCGTGCCGGCCGCCACCGCCGCGTCGAGATGCTCGGCCAGCGCGTCCGGCACGGTGAAGTCGACCAGCACGTCGGCCGCGCGAGCAAGCGCCGCGGCGTCGGCATGGTCGCCACCGTCACGATCGATCCCGCCCGCGATCAAGGCGCTCGACTCCGCCGCCACGTTCGCGATGGCGCGCCCCATCCGCCCGTGGACGCCGAGAATGCCGATCGCTCTCATCGGCCGGTGTCCCCGAAGTTGACAAAGTTGACACCAACGGAGCGAAAAATCGCGCCCGGGCCGGGTGGGGCAGGAAGAGGAGATGCGAAGCTCATATAGAGCCTCATGCCATTCCAAATCCTACATGGAAACCAGCCGTGTCAGCTTCCGCGCAGCCGCGCCAGCATCGCGCGTTCGCTGGCGGGCACCAGCCCTTCGAGCACCTGCCAGAAACCCGCCACCGCGGCGGGCCCCGCCTCGACATAAGCGGCGGAAAGGCGCGCGCGCAGCATCTCGAACAATTCTGCCTCCAGCGCTGCGCCTGCCGCCGTCAGGCGCAGCAATCGCTGGCGCCGATCGTCGCGGCCGACCCGCGTTTCGACTAGCTCGCGCTTGGTCAGATCGTTGAGCACCCGGCCGAGCGACTGCTTGGTGATGCCGAGCAGGCCGAGCAGCGCCCCCACCGTCAGATCCGGCTGGCGGGCGATGAAGTAGAGCGCGCGGTGGTGCGCACGGCCGAGCGATTCCGCCGCCAGCCGCTCGTCGGCGGTGCGCAGCAGATGGCCATAGCCGAAGAACAGCAGCTCGACCCCGCGCCGGATCTCGGCTTCGCGCAGGAACAGCGGAGAGGCGGGGCTTGTCGGAGCGGGCATGTTGACCTGCCTAGGCCGCCTGCCTAGGCGGGCGCAAGCGGTCGCCGCAGGGTGTCGGCGGCGATGTCTTCCTGTTCCGGGAGCCGGTTCTTGCCTGCAGCCAGCCTTTCCGTCGTTTCTCCCCTCCGCCTGCCGCGCGCCGCCGCCGCGGTGGTGTTCGACATGGACGGCACGCTGCTCGACACCGAGACGGTGCACCGCACCACGATGCAGGCGACGGCCAAGGCGCTGGGCTATGATCTGTCCGACACGCTGTTCCTCGAACTGGTTGGCGTGCATCGTGATCGCAACACGGTGAGGCTGCTCGATCATTTCGGGGCAGGCTTCCCGTTCGACGTCTTCTATGAGGATTCCGACCGGCGCTTCGAGGCGCTGTGGCGCGAGGGCGTGCCGCTACGCCCGGGCGCGCGGGCGCTGCTCGAGGGGCTTGCCGCGAAGGGCCTGCCCCTGGCGATCGCCACCTCGACCGCAAGCCCGTTTGCCGAGGAGCGGCTGGCGCATGCCGGTCTGCTGGACTTCTTTGCGACGGCGGTGACGCGCAGCGACGTCACGCGGCCCAAGCCCGATGCCGAGCCCTATTGGCTCGCCGCCGCCCGACTCGGCCTTGCGGCCGGCGATTGCGTCGCGGTGGAGGATTCGCCCAACGGCCTGCGCGCCGCGGCGGCGGCGGGGATGATGGCGCTGCTGGTGCCCGATCTGATCCCCGCGACGGTGGAGACTGAAGCGCTGGCGCTGGCGGTGCTGCCCGATCTGGCGGCGGTGGGGGCGCTGATCGAGGCGACGGCCGCGCCGCGCTGAACCCACGCGCTCGGGGCTTCCCTCGGCGCGCGAGCCCCGCTAAGGGGGCGCGCACATTGGGGCGTCGCCAAGCGGTAAGGCACCGGTTTTTGGTACCGGCATTCGCAGGTTCGAATCCTGCCGCCCCAGCCAACCGAGTCCTCGATATTCGGTTCTAGTGCAGTGACTTACGGCAAGCTCTGACAGTCTTCCAGTTCGACTCGGCCAGCCTCGGTTGGACCGGGTTAGACGGCTATTCCGCCAGGATTTCCGCCATGATTTTATCTGCGCCTGGAGCCGGCTGGAGTCGGTATGGCAAGGAAAGTTGCTTTAACGCCCGCGTCGATTGACGCCTTACAGAGAGGGTTGCTGGCCGATCTGCTGACGCCTGGTCTTGCGATCGAGGTGCTCGACAGCGGAAAGAAGCGATGGCGCTATCGCCGTCAGGTTGCCGGCACGAACGTCATGGCGACCTTGTTCGGCCAGGTGTTTCCTGCGCAGACGATCGCTGCGGCGCGCGAATGGGCGCGCGGCCTGAACGAAAAAACAGAAGCCGGGATCGATCCGCGCGAAGCCCTTCGCGAAGAGAAGGCGCGCGCGGAAATGACCATTGCGCGCGCGCACGAGCTTTACATGATCGCGGTCAGAGAGGGACGCTCGTCGCGCGCAAAGCGACCGAACAAGGCCCGAACGATCAAGGACAAGCTCGAAATCTACGACCGCGACATCGCGCCGAAACTCGCCTCGCGCAGCATCTACGCTGTGACTGAGCGGGACTTGATCCGGCTTGTCGAGGCCAAGGGAAAGGTCGCCAAGGTGCGCGCCAACCGCCTGGCAGCCGAAATGAAGGTCTTCTTCGGCTGGGCGGCATCGCTTCGTGGGATGGAAATTGGCCTGGAAAGCGACCCGTCCCGGCGCCTGGGTGATCTTCGGTTCCCCGAGACTGCGCGATCGCGCAAGCTCAGCCTGCTCGAGCTGGAATGGTTCCTCAGGGCGCTCGTCGACGAACCATGGCACGTCCGGCGCGGTATGCTTCTGTGGCTACTGACGGCTGCGCGCATCTCGGAGGTCGTCCGGGCAAGAAGCGCGGAGGTCGTCGACGGTGTGTGGACCATTCCAAGTTCGCGCGTGAAAAACTCGTTTGCGCACAGCATCGCGCTTGGGCCCTGGGGTCGCTCACTGATGGTCAGTCATCACGAGTGGGTCTTCCCGGCGTCGAGGATTGAAGGGCCGCGCAATAACTCGGTCTGGTACAAGGCGAGGGATCGCGTGCTCGCACGGATGGCCACCATCGCCGGTCATTCGATCGAGCGCTTCACGCCACATGATTTCCGTCGGACCGCGCGCAGCAATACCAAACGCCTCAAGGTGGATTTCGAGACCGCAGAAGCGATGATGAACCATCTGAGGTCCGGGATGGAACGGATTTACGACGGCTATGAGCTGGAAGAGGAAAAGGCGGCGTGGTTTCTGAAATGGGAACAGGAGGTTGCCGCTATCGCGAAGCGCGCTGGCGTTGCCGAAGCGCTCGGCGTTCCAGGTGCGGGGCGTTCCCATGACCGCCAAGGCTATTGCTTCAGCTTCAGGCTACCAGAGCGCGCGGGAATCCAGCCAGGAATCCACCTCGGAACGCCTGAACCGCGGACAGTTCCGATGCCTGCTCAGGCCGCTTCCCAGTTCATATTCCCGAGGGAAGCCTGGCGGCCGACGCTTTCGCAATCGGTCAATTTGGCGTCTGGAGAGCCGCGCAAGGTGCGCAAACTCGTCAGCGGTGATGAGCCATGAAATCTGATCCACGCTCTGGGAAGCGAACCGATCGACGTGCTTATTCATTTCGATCGGCCGCATCCCGGAACCAACGGACGAATGCCTTGTCGCTTTCGAGAAAGGCACCGACGATGGCAGGTAACAGTTCGGCGATCGATTCCTCCTGGCCATATGTTGCCCGGTAGAACTCGGCATATCCTGCCAACGCTCGGTTGATGTCCGGGCTGATGTTGATCGTCAACCGGACCTGTGCGCGCTCAGGCAGTTTCGATAATTTGATGCCGGTCATGATGTCCTCCTAGCCGCGCCATGCCGCGAGTATGAGATCGCGCTGCACAATCAGCCGGACCGGCGCACCCGGCCGGATCGTGATGGTCGGCTGAATGTCGAGAGTGCGCGATGTGATCTTGTCGCCGGCGCGCGCGACATTCTGCTCGGTGGATTCGCGGATTGCCTGGACGAGGTCGCCTTTGCCCGACGAACTCAGGCTTGCGCCGACGCCGAGCAGCGTCGAGATCGCGACGCCCTTGAGCAGCATCCAGCTGTGGAAATCGACTCTATCGGCAAGCCCGGCATAGCCCGACGGGTCAGTCGCCGGCACCTTATCGAGCCGGATCGAGCTGCCGTCCGGCAACAGGATCCGTTGCCACACGATCAGCGCGCGCCGCTGACCGAAGGCGACCACACTGTCGTAACTGCCGATCAGCCGCGCACCCTGGGGAATCAGAAGAATGCGGCCGGTCGCACTATCGAAGACCCGTTCGGTGACCTGGGCGATGACGAGCCCGGGCAGGTCGGATCTAAGCCCGGTAATAAGGCTCGCCGCGATCACGCTGCCGGCTGACAGCATGTCGGGCGACGCTGCGGGGACGAGCCGATGCTCATTGACGTCGCCGCCGCTGTCGCGCGCGGTCACGAAGTCGGCCTTGCGCTGCTGGCCATTGGGATCACGATCGGGGTCGAGGGCGAGCCGCGAGGCATCAGCCGTGGTCACCGACGCCGGGGATGTTGGCGTTTCGCCACTGATAGTGGGGACGGAGCGGTTGCCGGACTGCACGAGCAACGCGGAACCGCGGGCGGCCCGCAACTCCGCGGCCCGTCGATCACGTGTCGTTGCCGCCGCCTGATCGGCAGGCGATGCTTCACCTGTAACCGGCCCGGCGGCCATCGCACGCTGATGCTCGAGGATCGGGCGGCCGAGATCGCCTGGCAGCGGCGGACCGAGCCTCGGCACGTCGGCGTAGCTCGCCGGCAGCGCATTGAGTGCATCGGCGGGCGCTTTCGCCGCGACCATCTCGTCGGCAGGATGACGGGCCAGAGTAACTGCTCACCTGGTTGGCAGAAAGGGGTTGCCGGACGGGGGCGAATTTGATTCATCCTACGAATGGCAATGCCCCCGCCCATTCTGCTGAGCGAAAGCGAGAAGGACCGACTGCTGATCCAGCAGCAGGAGATGATCG